>JAVYSG010000007.1:0-14600 GCA_038729325.1 Thermoplasmataceae archaeon
CCCAGTGCTCCCACTGGATATCACCAATTTTTTCTCAACATGAATATCACGTTATTCCGTCTGTTCCAATCGGTTACCTTAAGTCAAAAAATTTGTTCGTGTACCGAAGTTTGTAGTCGGGTATCGGTTGTTCTGCAAATTTAAGGACAATAAAGTACAGTTCCTTGAGGGCAGGCTGAATTCTGGCAGACATTTGAGACGCAAAATCCATAAGAATGCAGGTATCAGTTCACATGAAATTATTGAGTTCTGAAATTTGTCTGAAAATTCGGTGAGCTGCAGTGCGTTCCTTGTCCTGGTGATAAAAGTTCACTCTATGAGGCAGAAACCACTTCTTTCGGCAATAGGGAATATCCTGTTTCTCCCTGTAAGAAATGGTTTAACGCTGAACATCCGGCTGTTTAATTCCCAGTAATTTCATTTTAATAACCTTGAATGTATAGTGTCATCCATTGTTTAATTATTTATAAGTGATACAGTACTAAGAATGAACAGATACCTGACAACGGGCCTCATTACAATGATGTTCGCATCCGTGTTTCAGTATTCGTGGAACGCGTTTGAACTCACACTTCCAATTGTAGCAGGTATGGATAAATACACTCTGAGCCTGGTATTCACATTATTCATAATTATTTCCTCCGTCTCCCAGATTTTCTCAGGTGTCATGGCGGATTACATTGGTCCAAGGAGGGTTTACATTTTTTCGTTATTGCTATCCGGAGCGGGTCTCATTCTTTCAAGTCAGTCTGTGAATGTTTCAGAATTTGCCTTGTTCTGGCTGACTGGTTCGGTGGGTGAGGGGGCCCTTTATGGTATTTCTGTGAATATGGCTCTGAAGTGGAATGAGGGAAACAGGGGATTTGCGTCCGGATTCGTTGGCATGGGCTTCGGGATCGGTGCCGTATTTGCAAATCCGTTCATATTTATTTTCAGGAATTTCAGGCTACCCATGTTAATTCTCGGAGTAATGATGCTTGTTGTGCTCATTTTCCTCTCAAGATATGTGAATTATCCAGTTTCGAAGACCGGGAAACCGCCTTCAAGTGTGATAAGGGAAGGACGGTGGTGGCTGATCTTTTCTTCATATTCATTTGCCGGATCGCCGCTTCAGCTGTTTTCATTTTTCCTGCTGTTTCTTTCTCTGAAATTCGGCATATCATACCTTGTGCTTGTAACCATAATTTTCCCCCTGATAAGTGGAATAGGGCGACCATTTATCGGAAAAATATCGGACGGTATTGGACGGACAAGGGCTATCATTTTCATCCTCGTGTTCATACTCGTAGGGTCTATTCTGGCATATACGGGAACTGAAATTTCCATACTTGTCGCTTCCATACTGATTGCTCTTTTCGGAGGTTCGCTGTTTACACTATACTCATCACATGTCAGTGATCTGTACGGTTCAAGATATTCAACTGCAAACAATGGCATTCTTTACTCTGGAAAAGCAGTTGCAGGAATTGCCGGAGTGTTCATATTCACACTGATCGATTCATCCTTCGGGATTGACAGGGCAATGTATTTCATAATACTCCTGGGGATACTGTCAATTGTAACATTCCTGATCAGTGTAGTGCATTCCAGGCCGGCTTTATCAGGTAAAATATTGATGAAGGATTGAATAAAAAGCATTATGTGACAAGAAACCATGAGAAATAATCAGGCCCCGGCGCCTTTTTTATCATCAACTCCGAACGCGTGCATCATGGATTTCAACGCAAAATATGTCAGGGGTGCCACTGCGATTGCAATCAGGGCTGCCCCTTCAAGAACAACAGGAAAATATAAAAATCTGGAGAGCAAGGAGAAGAGCAATGCCATTACAGGGGATGCGCCTGCTGAAAATAGAACTGAAATTGAGTTGTACCTTCCTGTCAGATCATTTGGTATCACCCTTAGCGAGAACGCTGAAAGCTGAACATTTATGCTTATAATGTCAACACCAAGTGCAAGCGTGAGAAAAGGTTCTGCGATGACATCTGGAACGATGGCAACCCCAAGGAGCAATATTCCAACAAGCATTACCTCCACCGTAACGAGCATTAAAGACAGTTTTGAAGAAATCTTTCCCATGGAGATCAGCACTCCGCCGAGGACAGAGCCAACAGGAAAGCCTAAAAGAAATAAGGTGTAGTAAGCGGCAGGGGCATGCAGGACCAACCTTATGAGTCCGGAACCGTAGACGTCAAGTGAAATGAAAAGGCCATTGAGAATAAGGCTTAGAATCAGCAGGAAGGCCATCTTACGAATGAAAACAAACACTTCTCCGTAGTTCTTTCCACTGGTATCAGCACTTTCCATGACGATGGGAAAACTTAATGCCGCGGATAAGAGCGCCAGTATCACAAGAAAGATCCTGAGGTAAGATATACCAAGGTAAATCATTGTCCCGCCTCCAACTATTCCGAGTATTTCTGAAATTGCAGTTCCGGTTTGATTCATGGATACTGCCTTTCCATATTGGTCCTCAGGCATGATGCTCTTTATCATGCCCTGCAAGGAATCAGAGGCGACCCATGCCAGCATGGATGATATGAGATCTGTTGCCATTACGATTATGATAGTGTTTCCAATGAAAAGAAGCAGGTAGGCAAGAACAAGGAGAACATCAGCAATGAAGAAAACCCGACTTCTGTTCCTCCTGTCAAGCAGATGCCCCTCAGGAACAACTATGATGAGGTAACCAAGAAGAGAGAAAGCAGGGATAAGGCCGGCAAGAAAGACTGAGTGGAATCTTGCTACAAGTTCCCATATGAAGTAGACATAAAACAGAAATGTGCTCGCTTTTGCCAGATTTCTTGCCAGAAGGAATCTGTAGAATATACGTCTGTTTCTTTCTATATGTAAATAGTTATACGTCATATAAGTAATCTTATACGTAATGTTTATGCTTATAGATAAACTTATCTTTTAATGGAAGAGAGCCAGCAGATAGAAAGACTGATGTCGGCAATATCCAACAGGACAAAGTTATCAATAATCACCCTTCTTGTTCGCAGGAAGCGTATGACAGTGACCCAGATGTCAAAGCTTATCGGAACAACCAGATCAAATCTTTACCAGAGTATCGGGGACCTTGTAAAAAGTGGAATCATCAATGAGCCGGAGTCTGTGATCAACAGGAATTATGTGGAGAAGTACTACACGCTGAATGAGCCATTGTTCAGGGAACTTGATTCTGAAAGGTGGAAAGTGAGATTACAGTCATTATCAGCCGATCAGTCAAGGGAGATTGTTGTATCATTTCTTCTGTCTCAATCCATGAATCTGCAGATCATGGCCCAGGAGATACAGATGTCCAGTGAAAAGGCATCACCCAAAATCAGGGAGTTTCTCCGGAGTGACAGGATATTCATGAGCTATGGCAGGATATCAGATGCAACATATGACCGTCTTCTGGAGCATGAGAAAGCTCTCATGCAAATTTTTCAGGAAAATCCTGAAGATGACGGGGACAATACCTATGTGATCCTTGGCATCCCCGGGCTTACGGAATCACAGGAACCTGAAAAATCCGGTCGCAACAGGGCAAAAAGCACAGGATGACAAAATTTATTAGAGGAAAAGCTTCGTCTGATCATGTCATACACATCTGAGATAAGCAGACGAAACCCCGGACTGTTCATTTTCATGGTTGATCAGTCCAGATCCATGAGCCACAAGCTTGGAGGAACCCTTCGATCGAAATCACAGGAAGCTGCTGATGCTATTAACAGGCAAATTTATGAGCTCATCTACAGGTGCACCAAAACAGATGGCGTGAGGGACTATTTCGATATTGGGATAATAGGATACGGCGCCACTGCTGACACTGCATCATCGCTTTTGAAGGAAGCCGACATAGTTCCAATCTCAAGGCTGGCTGCCAGTCCGCTTAGAATGGAAAAGAGGACAGAAAAAGTTACCGACCCTGATGGAAATGAGGTCGAAACAGAATTTGAATTTCCGGTATGGTTTGAACCGGTCGCAAATTCCAACACACCTATGGTGAAGGCATTTCAGCTGGCAAAGGAATGGATTGACGACTGGTCGGCAGAGCACAGGGATTCATACCCGCCCGTTGTGATAAACATTTCAGACGGTGCGGCAACTGACGGGGACCCCATGAAGATTGCAAGGGAAATCATGGAAATGAAAACCTCTGACGGAAATGTACTTCTGTGGAACTGCCACCTGTCTGAACTGAAGGGTTCGAAACCTCTGGCGTTTCCATCCGATCAGGCTGTCCTTCCAAGGGACGATAAATTCGCCCGGCAACTTTTCGACATGTCAAGTGTGCTCCCGGAAAGTTTCCTGAGCATTGCACAGGAGCGGTCACTTGATGTGAACGGCAGTTCCCGTGCTTACGTATTCAATGCCGGGCTTGATGAACTGCTGGAACTGCTTGACATTGGTACAAGGGCTCCGACAGAAAATCTTCAATGAGCGGAATTCAGGTCCTGGGCTTCAGGATGAGCAAGCTTGGCAACAGGCCCAAGGACTGTGAGGATTTCTACAGCTGGGATCTTGCCAGGATGAAGTTCGCCATCGCAGACGGTGCCAGCTCATCCATATTTTCAGATATCTGGGCCCAGTCACTTACGCAGGCCGCAATGGATGAAAACCTTTCACTTGATGGAAGCCCAGAATCTCTCCTCTCCATTATAATGAAGGTCGCAAGGAAGAACTGGTATGGCGGCATACAATGGACAGGGCTTCCATGGTTCCTTCGCAACAAATCCGTATCGGGTTCTCATTCTACCTTGCTTCTTATGCAGACCTGGCCACTGGCTTCTTCATACCGTTATTCCGCCGTTGCTGTTGGTGACACCTGCATGTTTGTCCTTAAGGATCATAGAGTTGAAGATTCCTTTCCACTGAAAAGTTACACGGATTTCGGGAGTACACCTTCGCTGGTCTGGAGCGGGAAAGGGAGCCCCATACCGGCAAACGTCAGAATGACACTTCCAAAGTATTCGACAATGTCGGGCACAATCGATCGCGGTAGCACTGTGGTACTTGCGACAGATGCCGTATCCAAGTGGATTCTTGAACATGGAGAGCCACAGGAACTCCTGGAGGCTATGGGAAATGATCATGCTATGAAAGCTCTCATTAGCAGAGAGATTAACGCAAGAAGGATGCGGAATGATGACACTGCAATCATAGTTATACGCTTCATATGATAATCTGGTCAAGAGAAAAACCATCCCATAAAGGGTCCCTTGACAGGTAATCCAGAAGAAGATCAATGAGCTTCTTTATATTCCGGCTCCTGGTTTTCCTGAGTTCTGAAATAACTGCCGATTCTGAAGGTTTCAGATAGTCAGGTTTCCTGAGTATAAGGCAATCAGGATCATCAGCGTTGAATTTTTTCCATAGTTCCGGTTTTACAGCCATTGCCTGCATTGCGAGCTGTATTACAACAACTGAGAACGTATCCAGCTTCTCACTGTATGTCTGCGCATTTCTTTTTGGATGCTGGAAATCAGCATGTCCAAGTTCAGTTGCCTTTTCCCCACTGAAGGCAGGAATGAACATTCCGTCATAATCCACAAACCTTATTTTCCCCTTTTCATCAATGATTATGTTGTCTCCGGAAAGGTCGCCATGAGCTATACCAGCCGCCTGAAGAGCCATTGCAGCTTCTACAATGCGATTTCCTGTAGCCTTTAAGACCCGGGATTCATTGATATGTGCTGAAATGAACTGATTCAGCGTTTTTCCATCTATCCACTCCATCTTCAGCATGGGAAAGTATACCCCGTTCACTTTCCGTGTTTTTATACCCTCCGGATAATACACGAAATGAGTCAGACACTCAGGGCTATCCGGCAGGCCGTTGAGATAGGAGCTTATGCTGCTGTACCTCTGGTTTATGCTGAGCGACTTCTTTGTGAAACATTTGAGAGCATAGAATTTTCCATCGCCAGTTGATATTCTGTAAATGGATCCATAATTGCCGGAAGCATGGACATACCAGGAAGGGTTTTTTGGATTCCTGACGGCTTCCCAGCCATCCGTTTTCCCTAAGGATGGGCTCAGATTAAGTTTGAGAGTCTGGAACGACTGCTCATAATCCTGCCCGGAAGGCCACTGGCCATTGTACACTGGAGGTACCTTCTGGATTATTCTGGTTACAGTCTGTGTGATCCCGCTTCCCCGGGTTGACCCTGATATGGGTGGTGGAGCTGCAGCAGGTATTATTACAGGATTTGGAGTTGGGGGAGGCGTAACGGCAGGAGATACAGGCGGCGTGGCTGCCTGCGATTTCTTTTGTGTAACTGGCTGAACCTTTGTGATCAGGGCATCATATATGTGTATGGCCATTTCAAGTACACTTTTCCATTGATCCATATCAGGTACAGAGAACATCGTTCTCTTCCCGGAATTATCAACTATGCACAGCTTTTTCAGAATCCTGCCTTCGATGGAAGCTGCATAAATCCTCTCCAGTGGTATCTGAATTCCTTTCCCGCCCTGATCAGGGATGAAGGAAACACCTCCGGCAGAAAGGATAAGTGATCCCTTCTGTCCATCAAGAGAAGCCGAAGTCCCCTTGAAAATTGTGGATCTCTCATTCTGGACCATTTCTTACTCCATATTCTCCCTTGAGTTCTTAAGGATTGGCATTGTCAGGCAGATCCAGTTCTCAGTACGGATATCTGGTCAGCCCGCCATCAATAGGGATATTCGCCCCATTTATATACGATGCCTCAGGGCTGCAGAGGAAACTTACCAGATGGCCGATTTCTTCAGGTTCTCCAATCCTTCCTGCCGGTATGCCTGAGATTATCTTCCTTTTTTCTTCCTCAATCGATGTCCTGTTGAGGCGTGCATTCCTTTCTATCACTGCACTGAGTCTTTCTGTGAGAAAATATCCCTGTGAGATGGAATTCACTGTTATTCCTTTAGAACCAAGTTCAAGGCTGAGAATCTTGCCAAGATTAACGACTGCAGCCCGGAGGGAACCAGAGATGGCAAATCCCTGGTAAGCTTCTCTTGTAGTCATTGATGTTATGAACACAACTCTTCCGCCTGCGCCCATTATTTTCACGGATTCTCTCACCAAACCTATGGTGGCCTTGATGAACATGGTTATGTACCGGTCCCAGTCCTCATCACTCAGTTCCATGAAAGGAGCAAGTGTTGGATCGCCGTAATTAACAACAAGCGTATCAATGCCGCCCAGAAATTTAGAGGCTTTTCCAACAATGGAAATTGGATCATCAGCGGTCATGTCATAAGTTGATGGGTATACTCTGAGCCCTTTCTTAAGGAGTGTTTCCGAAGATTTCTCTATCCTGCTGCTTCCTGATGTCATGAAAACAGCTGCCCCTTTCTCTGCCAGTACGGAGGCAATGGCAAACCCTATCCCTGAACTTGCAGCGGTTATCAGCACCTTTCGTCCGTTCAATTCCCTGTGATTCATGATATCATACATGTCTTGCTTGAGAAAATTAGTTTCGTATCATATTGCCCGGAAATAGCTCATAAGAAATTCCGGTGTTTCATAATCAAAGAATTTCATGTTCCTTTCGGTCTTCATTCCATCTGGTAAAGTTCCACATGGATATTTAGAATATAGTGTGCAACCTATTATACCATGTTCAAATCTGAAACAATGAAAGTTCTCATATATTCAGATGTCCACTCTAATTTGGAGGCCATGAAGGAAATTCTGAAGCGGGAAAAATTTGACAGTGCAATTTTCCTGGGTGATGCAGTGGATTACGGGCCAAAGCCTGCCGAAACCCTGGATCTCATCACAGAGAATATGGATTATGGCGTTATGGGAAACCATGACTATGCAGCTGTTACAGGTGAAGACTGCAAATGCTCACCGGACATGCATGATCTCAGTGAATTCTCCAGAACTGAGGTCACACTTCCCAATCTCTCAAAGGAAGACCTTGGCAAACTGGGTGCACTTAAAGAGTATATTGAAACCGAGATCGATGGCAGGAAAATCCTGATGACACATGCGTCCCCAAACAACCATCTGTTCGGCTATCTGTTTGCAACTGAAGCTGAAATGGTCTGGAAGGATAAGCGGTATTCCTCATACGATCTAATAATGGTGGGACACACCCACTTTCCCATGATGTACAGGGGCAGGATAATAAACCCAGGAAGCGCAGGACAGCCGCGTGACGGCGACTGGCGTCCCATGTACACGGTATGGGATACTGGAACCGGAGACATAACGTACAGAAGATTCAAGTATGATAACGAAGAGACCTGGAGACAGATCAAGGAAGTAGTTCCGGAAGGATCACCATATCTTGATCAGCTGAGGAAATTCTATTTCTGATCTCATCAGAAAAGTGATCCGAAATCGGACTTTTTCTCAATGAGCCATTCCTCCTGCTGACTGTTGCATCTGACTCCATATTTTTCTGCCATGGCTTCAATGGACTTCACAAGCCCGTTGTGCCATGCCTGATCCATATGATAGGATCGGTCTGCAACATAACCAGGCACGCTGGAGGACATCAGGTATGAGGCTCCGCGGTATGGAACATATGTATCGAAGATCACTCTTGACCCGGTGTGCAATGCAAGGGAAAATATGTCATCTATTTCACCGGGATCGTCATTAAATCCCCTTATTACTGGTCCCAAAAATATCCAGGTCTTCACGCCAGCATCTGAAAGATATTTCAATGCATCCCCACGGGATCGCGGCGATGGTGCGTGCGGTTCAATTATTCTTGCTTTAATATCATTCAGGGTTGTTATGGTGATTCCGACATCACTGGAATTTCTGTGGGCAGCATATATCTCTGCATCTCTTCTGACCAGCGGAGACTTTGTCTGCACGGTTACCCTGAATCCTGATCGCAGAACAAGATCAGCAGAAGCACCGCTCAGTCCATATTTCGCTTCAACCGGTTGATATGGGTCTGTAACGGTGGAAAGACCAATAATTCCTCTCTTCATGCCCTTTATCTCAGCCTTCAGAAGTTCCAGGAGGTTTACCTTGACATAGACAACATCACCCCAGTGATTTGCTGCATCTGTTATTCGCGTGAAATCTACTGCATAACAGTATTTGCAGCCGTGAAAGCATCCAGAGTAAGGGTTGAGTGCGTAATCAAGTTCAGCCATTCCGGATCTGGATAAGGCAGTTCTGGCACTGTACTCCACAATCCTCATGTCATATCCTGAAGTACCTGTCAAGGTTGTTATATTTCAACGCAGGAACGACCTTTGACTTATCTTTCCATCTTGAAGGTTCAACCTTCATGAATTTTGATATATATGCAATAGCTTCATCCAGAGTATCGAACTGTTCCGGCTGGGACTTGAAAAGTTCCCTCATGTTCTCCCTGACATACCATACTCCAACTGGCAGGTTGAAACCTGGATATATCTCACGCCATGTTATGGCCCCTCCCGATCTTCTCATTCCGGAAAACTTCTCAGCCACAGCCAGCCTGGCCGAATAATAGCATCCTCCAATGCCCGGATAATCTCTCCTCCCGTTGTATCCTTCGTCATCTATTTCAACGAAAGCATCTTCACCCCACTGATTCCATGTGCTTCCCGGAAACCATGATTCGCCCCACTCATACATCCAGCTGGATGGGGTTAGAATTGCCATGAAAAGATTTCCCGGAGTTGCCCTGACAAAGGCCAGAAATTTGTCAATCTGCGGAAGGTCCTTTGCCTTTTCCACCAGATCATCTGACAGATTCTTGTCAACTGCGGTGATAGACCATCTGGTTGGCACAACCTTTCTGGCCTTTCCAATGCCGACCGCGCCGACGCTGAGTATCTTGGATATCCTGGAAACATCCACTCCATTTGAATAGAGATATTTCATGGCCTGGTTCGCCTTCAGATCAGTATCTCCGTATACTTTCTCAACGTCCTTCCCTGGCGTTGCTCCTGAAACCTCTATTCTTCGCACAGGGGCAGATGGTCCCATGGGAGGGAGATGCTCGTCGAGGACGATATCTGAGGATACCAGATTCCTGTCAAACACCATGTCAATTTCCACTGATTTCTGGGAAAGTGCCATGAGCTGGATTTCCTGGAATACCCGATCAGGAGAGGCCGCATCATCTGTTTTCACATCCATTCCACCCCTTATGAGGGAAAGCCTCATTGAGAGAAATTCCTCCATGGGCATTCCAAGCCAGGAGGGTGTATCCTCGTAAACCGATGTGTCACCATGCTCAGGTGGCGTGGATGGATAAATCTTGATTCTCGGGTATCCATATCTTCCAACGAAAACACTTGGTGGCGATGAACCGGAAATGGAATTTCCGCGAACTCCTGATACCCTTGGCTGCACCATGTGCCTTACGGATATGGGGCAGAAAGTCAGGCCACATAACATCTTGGCTCCCCTGCAATTAAGGCAGAGTGATGCGGGTATTTTCATTGTGGCCCTGACCTGCATATGAATAGATTGACAACTGATATTTAAGGTATATTTCTTCGCAGTCGATACCACATAGCATAAACTTTACCGGGCTCCATACATGTTGTAAGGTTAAATTCCATAATAGCAATATGGGGGAGATAATGACACTGAAACTTGACGCAAGGTTGCTTTATGAAATAATGTCAGAGTTCCACACCCTTGGTGATGAGGAATATGGGGGTCAGGGGACATTTCAGGAGGCCATTCTTGTTGGTTATATTTACGGACTCCTGACCGAAAACCCCTCAAGTGTGATGACCCTTGATTCTGGGACACACAAGGTATTCAGCTACGGAGGATACAGTTATATCATCTGGTTTGACGAAATATATGCATATGCGGAAGATGATGAGGATGAAAAAGAACCCGATGAACAGGCAACCGAAACATTCGAGGTCAAGATAGAGAACATCTCGGAGGAAGAGGATAACGAAGGTGACGACGACGAATCGGTCCTTCTGCCGGTGGCCGTTGAGGGTCCTTATACAGAAGATGATATAAGGGATTTCCTTGCAAACGGAGATCTTTGAGTGGTGGATAGATAAGCTCATATATCAGTATGGAGCTGATCACAGCATTGAGAAAGGATGAGTTCCTGGAAATAATTTCCCAGCACATAGGCGCCCCGAGGTCCGGTGTCCTATTCCTCAGTATGGTATTTCTCCCAAACATGAAGGATGTGCCACTTTCTGATGTAACTCCTGGCAGAATATTTGTAGTTCCCTATGACCAGAATTTCAGGATTTCGGTTTCCAGCCATCCGGATGTACATCTCCCTTCAGCCATGGGCCAGAGATTCATACTTCTTCAGGAAAATTTTCGTTCAATCCCGGGATTGCTTGAGCATATGGGATATGTAATCTCCGGATTCAAGGCTGAAAACCATGGAAGAACTGTGATGGATATATCGCAGCCTGGACATGCTGGAAAATTCTGGAACCTGCTCAAAGACGACAGGGAGATCGAATTTTCTGAAATTTTATTCAGCAGAGGTGAGGCATCAGTCAGAATTAAAAGAGATATGGAAATTCGCATTTCAAACCCAAATGCCGGTATCCCAGAATTAATTGTTACTCTGATGGAAAAGGCTGCAGATCAGAGGGCTCTGTATCAGAGGATCTCGGAATCCCTTGGCAGTAAGCGCAACGACAGCGAAATATGCCTCCAGGAGCCTATCACGCTGCCAATGACAATTGGAAGATTCAGGGGTCAGCCCGGAAACCAGGGGCGGCTGTCAATAACCCGGGAATATGAACATGGAATTGTTGTCAGCGCGGGTTCCGGGGTGTGTGAGGTCATGGAAAATGGCCAGGATATTGCTGTTTTGCCGGACCCCTCCCTCACCCTGGTTGATGTTCTTCACGTTGTCGATGTGCCTGGAGGCTGGAAAGATGACTGAGGGCATCAGGATAAGGAACATGGCACTCAGGTCTCAGGCCGAATCTTTCCTTGGAATATCCTTCATAGTGGATGCATTCCGCATAAACTGGAGATCGACCGGACTTGTCCCCCTGTCATTTTTCCAGAGGAATGGCTTATGGATGTCTGCCATGGGACGCAAATCTCTGGATACATGGACCCCTGATTTCATCATATTCAGCGGTGATCGGGAAACCTCTCCGAAGGCAGCTCGCATCATCGCAGAAGTCTCCGATGAATTTGCATCAATGGGCGTGAAAATACCTGCACCTGTGGCGGTGATTCCACCCGGCAGCTCACCATATGGCGGAAAGTTTCCGGCAATAGCGATTCAGCGCGACTATTCAGGCATCACACACATGAGTCCGGACCCGGTAGGCATTGCTTCAGTGCTTGATAACCTGAAAAGGCTGCCTCTTATTCCAGTGCCAATGTACAATCCGGAAATGCCGGATTTCATGAGGGCATTACTGATCACAAGGAACCTTGCCCTGAAACCTCCCGTTGAAATTCATGGTCTGGTAGCTGCCTCAGTTGACTTTGCATATTCACGATCTTCGGGTTTCTCCCGTGAATCCATAAGGAGGGATCTGCAGTCATTCACCACGGGACTAATAAAATCCAGAACTTTCGTGAAAAGAGGGAACTTTGTCTATTACTCACAGGACAGCGATGAATTCAGAAGGAGATTCGCAAGAAATTTCATGGAATATTCGGCAAAGATTTCCAGGCGAACAATTTTTGACTGGATTACTGAAGCATAAAGAAATGTGTTTCAGTTTATCATATTATAAGCCCAAAGATCATCCCGAGCAATGGTGATATTATCCATGTTGCCACCGTAATAAGGAACGGTTTGGAAGCCATAGCCTTGTTCCGGTATGAAAGTCCACTGCCAAAAACACTGGAAGTCAGCGTCTGGGTGTTGCTGAGAGGCAGCCCAAGTAATGTGGCCCCTTCAACCAGCGCTGAAGAGATCACAAGTGATACGAACGCGTTGGTGTAGCGCATCATATACATCTCCTGTCCCACTCTTTTTATGATTCCTCTGCTGAGAAACAGCGATCCAAGAATTATTCCAATTATCATAAAAAGAACATTCAGGCCACTTATTCCTGATACCTGCTCGATAAAGCCTAAGGTGTTTGCTCCGAGGGTAAAAGCCGTGAGAAAAGACACAACAATGAGTGCGATCTTCAGGGACAGGGCAAAATTCCAGACGTTCCTGGGCTGGGCAGAGGCAAGCTTTCTGTTGAGAATGAAGGCAAAAGCTATTGACATTATGGGTGCAAGAATCCATGTGATCATTATGAGGGTAACCAGAGGTACATCAACCGGAAATCCGTAGCGAACAGAAAGACCAACGGAAATCCCCACCAGTGCCATGGTAAGGGAGAGGGGGACCCTGAGAAATGCAGCCAGAAGAAATATTACAAGTGCTATCCCAAGGGAAAAAGCAATGATTTCATGTATTCTGGGAATGAGCCTGAATGCAGTCATGCTCAGACTGTGCCCCTGAATAAGGAGACCTGCACTGAATCCGGCCATGCCAATGAGCAGGCCGCCAATCCTCGAGAGAATCCTGGAACCTATGAGCGTCCCCACAGCAGCGGACATGTTGTTACCTGACACAAGAGCAGTCAGTGTTGTGGCAAGTACAAGAATGAGTACAGAATAGAACATTTTATCTGGTTATTGATACACTGATGGTGTGCACAAGGTCCCCTATATCCTCACAGTCATCAAGCATGTCATCAAGTTTGTGCACAAGTTCTGTAAGATGCACAAAGACGATGTATGGCAGGCTGTCCGCCGAATTGTAGATTTCGTCAATCAGGTTGTCTTTCAGGTCATCCACCTTTTCTTCAAGCTTCTGTATCATCGTCCTTGCTTCACCCATTTCACGGAAATCCCTGGCTTCTAGAAGGTGGCGCACCTGGTCAAGTGCCTCCACATTGCTCTGAAGGATGCGAGTGCATACCTCATATCCTCTCCTTAGAAAATCCCTGGTCCAGTCGTCAAAACGATGGGTATTTTCATGTACCCTCTTAATTTCTCTGCTGACAAAATAGGACTTGTCCAGGAGGTCATCACAGGTCTCCACCAGATTGATCAGGTTATCCATGAGATTTGAGCTGATGGCACCGCCGGTTATCTGATCCTTCATTGAAATTGTTATTTCATCTCCCTTTTTCTCAATGTCCCTGATGATGGCATTCAGCTGGACTTTCTTGCCATCCTCAATACTGAGCATCTCAATCAGGGTTTTTGATGACTTCTCTGCCAGGTCCACATACTGTGTGAGGTTCTGCAACTGATTCCTTTCTCCCACAACCATGATTTTCTTCAGGAAATTGGCATTGACCATTCTGCTCCCATATTTATCTGGTATTAATATAATGTGATGCAATAGTTCTGATTTCACGCACGAAGATAAAAAGATTTAACAGGGATTTGCTATGACGCATCTATTGCTGAATCTCATAGTATTCTATCTGTCAATCGTGGCCACAGTTTTTGCAATCCTTAATCCAATTGGTGCAGTGCCTACGCTCATGGTTCTTACTGAAGGGTATACAGCCCGAGAAAAAAAGAGGGTCATATCAAAGAGCATCCTGGTTGCGTCCGGCATGATCCTTGGTTTCATGCTGGTTGGAGTATACATATTCCTGGTTCTGGGCATCGATATTTCCGACTTTAAGGTGGCAGGGGGAATTCTCCTTTTCAAAGTAGCATTCGACATGCTTCAGGGAAAGATATC
>JAVYSG010000007.1:14700-17803 GCA_038729325.1 Thermoplasmataceae archaeon
TCCTTGGTTTCATGCTGGTTGGAGTATACATATTCCTGGTTCTGGGCATCGATATTTCCGACTTTAAGGTGGCAGGGGGAATTCTCCTTTTCAAAGTAGCATTCGACATGCTTCAGGGAAAGATATCAAACACTAAGCTCACTCCGCAGGAAACGCAGGAAAGCATAGACAGGGAAGCCGTCGGCATTGTTCCAATAGGCACGCCTCTGCTGGCCGGTCCGGGAACCATTACCACTGCGATGATATACTTCAACTCCCCACAGTATTTAATATCTGAAAGGATAGCTGTTATACTGGCTGTAATTACAGTACTCTTCATATCATATATTCTGCTGAGGCTGTCAAATCCTCTTTTCAATCATCTTGGAAAGACAGGGTCGCTCATAATTTCAAGGATAATGGGTCTGCTGCTGGCTTCAATTGCAATTGAATTCATTACAAGCGGACTTTTTACAATTATACATACACTATGAATTTCTGACATCCTCTCCATCGCAAACGATAGAAAGTTCCTGCTTCATAGAGTGGCAGCCTGTATACCTCAAGACTGAAGTTCCGCCGCTGTTGCCCTTTCCGCAGGCGTGAATTCTGGAAAGTTTTTCCATGCTTTTATCAGTTCCATATTGATAATGTTCATTGCAGCATTCATACCCCGGTTCATTGAGAAACCACATGCATGACGCACTTCCCGTAATTTTGATAAATGCTTGCAATTCATCCACATTGCAATACCGGTGGCTTTTTCGCTCAAATATGTGGTAAAAAGTCACGTTCGTCGATCCACTGGGTCACGTCAGCTATAAATTTATTAGTTTCAAACATTTGGCCTTCTGTTAAAATGTTCAAGATGACAGTGGTATCAACACCAACCAGGGTTATGGATGAGAACATAGACAAGAATATAGCCTATTTTTTATCCGACATCGGCTACATACCCAGGTTGAATCCTGGCACTGACTTTCAAGCAATATCTCAGTCTGCATATTTCAGGCTTTTCAAGGAGTGCTTCCTGATGAATCCAGAAAGATACTGGACAGGCGAAGACCTTCTTTCATATCTCAAGACAAGCCGTACCACATTATACCGGCATCTGAATAAACTCAAGTCCATGGATTTACTGGAGGAGATTCAGGAAGGCAAGACAAAGAAGTACAGGATGCGCTCCGGTGACATCATGAAAGCCTGGAACTGGGTGGAAGTCAACGTGAAAATGGCACTGGAAAACTACAGAAAAACTGTGGAACACATCTGGCGCCTTTCCAGGGCCGAAATTGGCCGAGGCAAAACATAAAGTTTTTTACTGAGTGCTAAATTGCGCGGCGAGGGGAACGTGGCGAAAAGAAATCTTTCCCGGATTGCAGAGTTGTTGATGAATATGGATATGATAGAAATTAAAAAGGGCGGAAAGTACAGAGTAATTTCAAACAGTGGAAAGGATGAACCCATGGAAACAATGGGAGAATTTGTTGGCTACACGCTGCTGGGAGAGGAGGGTGCTGTATGTTTCCGGATTGAGGCAGAGAATGGAAAGAATGTCCTCAGGCTAATACCAGTTTCCGGGCTCATTGCCATAGAATTTGGTGACGAAGAACTGCTCACTGCTGGAAAGAAATCTGACGACTCTGACAAGACAACCTACTTCAGCTGATATTCTTCCAGGGGGTCGTATATTGGTCCCTCGGGCCTGAGGATGCTTCTATAGAGAAAGATGCTTCCGATTTCTTCTCTCCACTGAATTCCAGCATATTTCTTCTCAAGATCCTGAACATTGGTAGGGTCCCTGAATCTTGAAACAGTTATATGCGGAACAAATTTTCTGTTTTCTTTGGTGAAGCCGGTAAGTGCTGCATCAAGCATTCGATGGTTGTACCTGATTTCAGTTGATTCATCCAGATTGAGGTAAAGAACACCTGCAGATACTGGAGAGGGAAAAGCTGAGATGCCCTTAATCCTCACTGTGAAACGGTGCAGGTCCACAGAGCGTATTCGGCTGGAAATCCGGTCAATTAAGGCTGGATCGACGTCTCCAAGGAATACAAAGGTGAGGTGTAGTTCAGGGGTAGCTACAGGTTTAGACCCTGGGATGCGCCTTATCTCCTGGAAAAGTTCCTTCAGGCCATCAAATCTGGTTACTTTAGAAGCTACAAAAACTCTCATGGGCCATTCATATCCTCCCCTTTCCTAAGAGGATCGGGAGTGTTTTTCGCTCCTGAGGTGCCTCTCATGAAGATGCAGGTATATGCTGTTGGCTATGATTCCTGCATAATAGCCGAAGAATATGAGCAGAAAGGTGTATAGAAAGTTCAACTTGAGATTTCTTGTGATGAAAAATACCACTGCATAGTATATTCCCATTCCGGCGAGTATTGAGATTATGGAGTTCCTGTTCATGGCTAAATGCAGCTGGTTTTCCTGCATGTTCTCCCCCGTGGTCTCCACATAGCCGAGTCCCCAGCAATTATCACAGACATCAAGAACACCATTAGCGTCCTTGATCCAGCCGGAGCCACCACATTTGTCACAGAGAATTCTCAATTTCCTCACCTTAATTTATAATGAATCAAAAGTATATATGTTTTGTTGTTCGATGAAAAAAGCGTATTTTTCAGTGTTCGCATAATAATATGAATAATATTATTTAATCATGTCAATTCATTATCAAATAGATTTATGCCTTCAGTTGACGGGTGAACCCAAGATCATCGGACTTCCTGTGGGTAGCTGGCTGGAATTTGTTGTACGGGCTTTCTTCAAGGTATTTTTAAGGACATCTGAGGATAAATTCAGGTCCTTGAATATCACTAAACCTTTTTCATTTCTGCCGCTGATTCCGGAAGAATTCATCAAACAGATTACCCACACGAAAGTGAAAAGAACCTGAATTAATAAAGAGGAGCCATGGATTATATATTTCACTGTGATCATGGGAACATGACAAAGATTCCAGATAACCTGAAGTACACCAAGACACATGAATGGTACAGGATCGAAGGAAGCACCCTGACAATGGGAATAAGTGACTATGCACAAAATCAGCTCACCGATATAGTGTACATAGATCTGCCGTCGAAAGGAACGAAGAAAAAAGCAGGTGAAGCACTGC
>JAVYSG010000007.1:17903-21153 GCA_038729325.1 Thermoplasmataceae archaeon
TGGTACAGGATCGAAGGAAGCACCCTGACAATGGGAATAAGTGACTATGCACAAAATCAGCTCACCGATATAGTGTACATAGATCTGCCGTCGAAAGGAACGAAGAAAAAAGCAGGTGAAGCACTGCTTACCATTGAATCTGTGAAATCAGCTGAGGATGTTTACAGCCCTGCAGACGGGGAGGTCACCGATGTAAATTCTGCCCTTTCAGATTCGCCCGAATCAGTAAACAAGGACTGCTACTCAAGCTGGATGGTCAAAATGAAGGTAACCGGGAAGCTTGCAGATTCCATGGATGCAGCACAGTACAGGAAATTTATAGGAGAATAGTTCTGGAATGCCCGATCACAGGGATAAATATTATTATCTTGCAAAAAAGGAGCGTTACAGGAGCCGTGCTGCGTTTAAACTGATGGAGATACAGACAAAGTTTGATCTCCTCAGGGCCGGGCAGTATGTGCTCGAAGTTGGGGCATCTCCTGGTGGATGGTCACAGATAATAACAAGCATAACCAGGAACCCGGTGATTTCGGTGGATATTAACCAGATGGAACCCCTTGACAACGTAATATTTGTAAGGGGAAAGATTGAAGACCCGAGGACTGTTGAAAAAATTGGGGAAATTATGCAGGATGCGGGCATAAAACAATTTCAGGGAATCGTTTCAGATGCCATGATCCACACCAGCGGCATACACGACAGGGACCATGCTTCTTCGTACCTGCTGTGTCAGTCCGTTATGAATCTGGTTGGTAAATTTCTGGAAGGTGGTGGCTTTGTTCTTCTCAAGCAATTCCAGGGAGATCTCACAGTTCAGTTTGTAAATCAGTGGAAAAAGCAATTCAGAAGTACAAAAACTACAAAAGTATCTGCTTCGCGTGATTCCAGCAGCGAAATTTACATTATTTTTGACGGCTATGTTGCCTGATCACTGTGATCTTCCTGAACATATCCCATGGATGCAAGTGCATCGCGAATGCCTCTGTAAAATTCATGATCACACACTATGATATGATTCTCCACATAATTTTCTGATACGAACTCCCTTACTTTTCCGGCTATGTAACGGATGCGTATCTCTTCAAGCTTTCTCCGCCCTCTAATGGATTTCTGCTTCTCAGCCCATGCCTCTGCAAACTCATATTCATTCGTATCATGGTAGTCTGTATTGAGCACTCTCTTCTTTCTCAAGGAATCCCGAAGGAGATCCAGCGACTTTATGTTCTGTGTATATGCTGAATTGTAAGTTTCATCATCCATGTCAATTCCAGTGACCTGGCTGCCGCTTTTCTCAGAATAACTGATCACCTCTATATAAATGGGCGGAGGTGTCATGACCTCACCATATTTTCTAAGCCTGATTCCATAGATAATCTCATAATCCGAAAGATTCATCTCAAAAGGGTCCCTGAGGAATTCTTTAAGGCCAGTTACTTCCGACGGGGCAATCGTAACAAGTATCACTTCAGGATTCATCGTATTCAGCAGGGATTTTAATTCATCACCATGTGATATGAGCCCTTTCACCCCGGAATAAACTCTGATGTTCCTTCCGTTTTCCGGGTTCCTGAATTCCCTGTACATCAGGCGGTTTTCCTTTTTTCAATAATCCTCTGCAGTTGCTCCTTCTCGGAAATGACCTTAAGCTCGTTAAGGCTTATCACCGGGCAGCCGGCTATGTTTTCACGCTCAGTGTTTGCCCTGCTGACAAGGAAAGCATCATTCTCGAATATTGCGCTCACATTTCTCAGTGCCTCTATTCGTTCTCTCTTGCCGTTCAGGGTTTCAAGAAGACCAACAAGGAGGAACTCCCTCAAGGATTCTTTAGTAATTGCATCAAAAGGCGCTCTTCGCATTGCATGGAAGTCGAACCCATTACCGATCATTATCTCCAGAACCTCACGAAGGAATTCATTCGTAATTTCTCCATCTTCAGAAGGCATCTGGAGGGAATCTGATATTTTTAACAGGTTTATCGACTTCCTGAGATCTTCCCTGAGTATCTCTTCAAGCTTCAGAAAAACGTCCACAGTCACTGCACTTCCGCTTTCATAAAGTGATATGGATCTCCTTGAAACCCCGATTTTGTTGGACAGGTATCCAATGGAGTAACCAAGTTCTTCACGTCTTCTGTGCAGCAGTTCACCATCAATTGACACATAAAATCCACCGGGGCCGGATGATATGCATGGCTGGTCTCCATCCACATAGTCGCTGAAACTCTCAGCAGAAAGTATCGGAACACTGTGGCGGTAATATATTACCCCCCTCTCAAGGGCACCGGATCCTGCCTTCTCGCCAATTACTAGTGGAGTGCCGTCAGTCAGCTTTGATATTCGTATCATCTCTAGGGCATTGGGACTTTTGAACGTATCAATGTTCTGCAGGATTTTGATGATAAGCCTGAGTTTATCTCTCTTTGCAATAAGATCGAAACTCAGTAAGTTGCCCAGATTTGGATCGGAGACATTGAAGCCCTCCCTGACCAGAATCTGGAAAACTTTTCTCAAGACTGCTGTCCTGCGATCGTCCATAGGAACAATTATTAAAAATCGTATATAAACGTTGCGAATAATTGTTAAGGTTTTCCAGATCATGTCACCTAAATCGGGATGACTTTATTCCTCGGGTTCGTCTAAAAACAGGCTGGAGGAAAGCTTAGTGGCGCAAACCTTGACTTCGCATTTGCTGCAAATCGGTTCAAGATCAAGATCTTCCGATGTTTCAACTGTTACCTTCCTGACGCCATCTATTTCAGACAGAGCCGCAAACGTCTTTGGAGGAACTGTGTGATAGATAATTGCCCTTATGTATACATCCTCCTTCTCAAAATTCCTACCCTCTATCTCCTTAAGGTAGCAGCCATATTTCCTGACAGTGGATAGGAATTCTGGGAGAACGGTCCCAAAATATCCAGGAGCTATCCTCAAAACAACGGTCTGGTGTCCCATCAGCGGTGCAATACTCCCCATATCAGGAATCGGCCTGATCCTGCCCATAAGCTCTTTGATTTCAGGCTTGGATTCAATAATCCTGATAGTATCATATACAGTGCGGCGGTTCACGCCGAGAGTCTTTGCCACCTCACTAATTGAAACCTCGATCCCATCGACGTAAAATTTACCATCCCTGATGGAAATACCACGGTTAAAGACGCCTTCCACAACTTTTCTCTTGATGGGGTGATCTTTGAAATATTCCTCAAGGATTAATAGCATGAGTGCTATCATTCCATACCTATATAAAAAGT
>JAVYSG010000007.1:21253-31079 GCA_038729325.1 Thermoplasmataceae archaeon
CTTAAGACGCTTTACTTCCTCCTTCACTTCCTTCAGGAAGATGTCTGTGAACCTGAAACTGTCCACTGCAAGTATTTCATCTTTCGGATTAATCCCCGCCTCATATGCAGGACTCCCTTCCACAACAGAATCAACCGAAAACCGCCCACCATTTGTTTTGACTATAATACCAAGATAAGCTTTACTGGAGGGTTCAACACCATCCACTTTCCTGTAACCCTTCTTGAGAGAATAACCCAGCGGCTTGAGATAGTCCTCGAATTCAAGTTTACCTGGTTCCCGCACATACTTTGAAAAGAATTCAGAGAAATCCCTGCCGGTAACATCCTTGAGGCATGTGATTATGTCCTTCTCGGTATACCCTTTTCCATCCTTGTTGTATTTTTCCATAAGGTACCTGTACATATCATCAAGCGACTTTGTGCCATGGGTGGCATCGATAATCATTGAATCCAGCACAAAGCCAAGTAATTCCCCTTTCAGATAATATGAGATGTAGTTGTTGATATTATTCGGGGTCGGGCGATAAAGCTTGATCCATGCATCAAATGAGGATTCAGATGCAGACGTGTTTCTAGAGCCAGGAAGAAAATCATGATATCTCATATTTTCAGCCAGATACCTGAAGTATTCTTTGTGATCAATCAGTCCGGCCCGTAAAAGGATATGGTATCCGTAGAAATTGGTAAAACCCTCCGCTATCCACAGCAATGTTGTATAGTTCTCCTCCTTGTAGTTGAAAGGCCCAAGCTCAACCGGCCTTATCCTCTTCACGTTCCACAGATGAAAAAATTCGTGAGAAGTTACAGATAGGAAATGCTTGTATTTATCGAATGGAGAGAATGTGAAGCGGTCTATATCTATGGTAGTGGAATTCAGGTGCTCCAATCCGCCAGACTGGTCTTCTTCCGAAACAAGGTGGTATATGAAAACATATCTCTTATAAGGAAGATGCCCGAAGACTTTGGCATACTGCTCCACAATCTTTCTCACATCGGACAGCAGTTTCTCCTCATCCTCATTTCCTCTGCCGTATAGGACGATTTCATGATCCTTTCCATCCACGGTGAAAAATAGGCTCCTGTGATCCCCTATCTCTATTGGGCAGTCTGCCAGTATATCATAAGTTACTGCACGGAACCTGTTATCGGCGAGTTTCTCGAGCCCTGTTGAGATTTTCCAGCTCCCGAATGGCTTTATGACCAGTTCCAGAGACTGATCCTTGTAACCTTCAACATAGAGAAAGACGCTTGTTCCATTCAGGAAAGCGTGAGTGGAGTCGACATGGCTGGTATGAACGCTCAATTCATTGGCATATACTTCGTATGTTATCTTTATGGAGTGAATATCCTTTGTGTTAACTTTCCAGGTGGATTTGTCTTTCTTCTGCACATCCAGTTGAACCGATCCGGAATACGCTCTGAGGTTGCGGACAAATCTGGCAAAATCGTAAATCTCATAGGATCCAGGAGCCCAGGCCGGCATAGTAAGTAGCATGTTATCCTCGCTGAAGTCATCAATGTTCATCGTGACGCCGTAAAAATGAGTCTGGGGTTTATCCATTTCCAAAAGATACTGAAGCTTCATTTATGTGACCAGAGTTTGCAAGAGCAAACTTTAGTTAAATCTTTGTGCGTTCAATATAATGATCTGGGTTGGGATATACTAATGGTCTTCGATCCTATAGATAAGGCAGGACGGCTGGTCAGGCATTTTCACAATAATGCTCCTGTTACAGAAATCTCAATAATGCGAATATTATGAACACCACGGTCAGATAAGGACTGGAATATTTGAACAGGGAGTTACTTCCGAAGAATCTTATGGTATGCGTCTTCAGAGAACCGCTATCTCTGCTCATTATCCTCGTGTTCATACTGGCCAAGATTCAGACCACCTGCCTTATAGGAAGATCTTATGGCATTCATCCGGTTGGTCATATCATTGTATTCCCTCAGGTTGTTCTCCTTCAGGTCTGCTCTCAGGGACTTGATTTTGCTTTTTATCTCATCCACTCGTTCATTCCAGGAGATGGCGTTCATTTTATTCAATTCTGTTCCTGCCGTTGTTTTCATAGAATGAAGCTCCTTCTTAAGTTCCCTGATCTTTGCCCTTCTGGAATCCATGTTTTTATGACGCGGAGGTCATTATTATAGTTTCAGATGAGATGAAAATTGAAAATGCAGGGGCAAATCGGGCTTACCGGTTCGATAGAACCAGTTCGAGGTCTCTCTCAAATTTATGGAATAAAAGTGGCTCAGGCCGAAATGTGGTCGGATAAAGATAAAATCAGTCAGTATATAGTTCCTATATCTGAATATCGAGAAGTTATCAGCCTGCCCGTCCGGAATCGGTCCATGCGGAAAGGCCGCCAGTCAAACTCACACTCTTCCGGATCTCTGTCTGTAAGCATGTCGGCAGCCATTCTACCGTATGCAGGGCTCAGCTTGAATCCGTGTCCACTGAGTCCAGCAAATACGTATATTGAATCAAGTCCGGCGGATGACATATCATCGAATATGACCTGCCCGTCCGGACTCATGTCATAGAGTCCGTTCAGACTGGATATCAATGTTGCTTTTCCCATGGATGGAAGCCTTCTGGCAATTCTTGGCAGGTATTCTTCAATGTAATCCTGTTCTGCCGTCTCTGGCAGATTAGAATGTATGTCTACAGGATTCTGATCCACTGCCGGGTCCAGGCTCCCAAGCGCAGTTATGCTGGCCCCCTCCATCTTATAGTAAGCTAGCTGATGTGGGTCCCAGAGAGTAGGCTTCTGACCGCGATATTCTTCGGGTCTCCTCAGATATATTATGGAATGCATGGACGCAGTGATTGGCAGCAGTTTCTCCGGTGAGATACCTGAATGGGCCAGGATATCGTTGGTCCATACGTTCGTGGCGAGAATTACTTTCTCCCCCCTTATTCTTGTTCCATCGGTAAGTATCACTTCAGGCCCGCTGGTGTTGGATTCCACGGATCGGACACTTCTCTTGAGGATCAGTTTAGCGCCAAGCTCCTTGGCCCGGAGCATGAAAGAGTTCGCCGTTGATACCGGATCTGCGTAGCCACTGTCCGGCTCGTAGGTAACATAATCATATCCTTCCAGGTTGGCATCTGGATAGAACTTTTTAATATCCGCCGGATTAATTTCCTCCTCGTTTACTCCAATGCTTCTCAGCATTGCAACATTATCTCTCGCAACAGCCTCATATTTCTCATCGAAAGGGAAAATCATGCCGGTCTTCGTGAACCCAGAATATCCGATGGAACTAAACTTTTCAAAGAATTTAAGTGAATAAAGTGACATCCGGGCTATAATCGAATTGCTGTAATGAGTCCGGACAAGTGCGCTTGATTTTCCAGTGTTTCCGGAAGCCACCGCATTCCCCTCGATTACAGTAACTTTCTGGTTCATTGATGCAAGGTGGTATGCAATGCTTGTACCTGTGCTCCCTGCCCCCACTATTATAAATTTATTCCCTGCCTCCAATTTTGCCACGAAAATAAATAATGTTACAAGTTAATAATATCTGCCCACTGGTGGATGATGAATATGTTTCACACAGTAAAGCATATATAATGATACATGTTATAACATATCGTGACAGATAATGTCAGTAATGGCTCCACATCACTGAAGAAAGAATTGTCGTTTCTCGATCTGATAATAATAGGCGTGGTGGGTGCCGTGGGCACCGGCATACTTTTCAGTGTCCTGGCCATGACGAGTACAGCCGGACCGGGAAGCTGGCTGGGCTGGCTCATTGGCGGGATTTTCTACCTCTTCATTGGATTGACTTATGCGGAACTTGTCACGACGCATCCAGAGGCAGGCGGTCCGTCACGATATGCACTTTATACACATGGCTGGTTCACCAATACCATAAATTCGCTGGCGGACCTCATATGGTATTTATTCATTCCACCCATAGAGGCATTTGCTGTTATAGATGGGTTGAGCATCTTCTATGGCAATCTAGTGACACCTTCGGGAGCCCCGACAATATACGGGGCCGTCATCGCCGCAGTACTCATGATCTTTATGGTGCCCTTCAACTACTTTGGAGTCAGGGCTTTCGGCAAATCGACGGTTTACTTCGGGATTGTTAAGCTGTTCTTCTATCTGGCAGTGGCAATAGGCCTTGCTGCAGTATTCTATGACGGACGCAACCTGACTGCATATCACGGTTTTCTTCCATTCGGATTTGCGGGTGTGTTCCTTGCAATACCCTTTGCAATGTTTGCCTTCGGGGGTATTCGAGTGCTCCCGGACTATGCCGAGGAGTCCAAGAAATACAGAAAACTCCCACTTGCCATAATAATAGTTGTAATAGGTCAGCTTGCGATTTATCTCCTTCTTGACTGGGTATTTGTAACTGGCATAAACTGGTCAAAACTTGGGGTGGCAGTTGGTAACTGGGCGGGTCTCACAACCCAGGCAATACCCGGCAATCCCTTCATTTTCCTTGCGAAGAGTTACAACGCTCCACTTATTCTTGTATTTACAATTATTATTGGAATTATAGGTCCTTTCATAGTTGGTTATATATATCTGGGCGGCGGGTCAAGGGTACTGTTTGCACAGGGGCGGACCAGAATAATGCCAGATCTGATGAAGTACATTCACAAAAAATACTCAGTGCCGTACTGGGCACTGCTGATAACAGCACTGATCGGTGCAATACTGGCATTTATTTCTGCGCCGGTACCAAGCATTTATGGTCTCATTGAAGACGCTGTTGTGGCGGGTTATATCGGATTCTCAGTAAATCCAGTTGCTCTGGTGGTTTCCAGGAGGCAGGGCGCCACCAAGTTCAGAATTCCGGGCGGGCCCATAATCGCCCCAATAGCATTCATCTCTGCATCTCTCATTATTTTCTGGAGTGGATGGATCACAGTTTACTATGCAGTGGCAATACTCACCGTAGCTGTTGTCATATTCGGGCTGATACTTCCACTATACCGCAACAGCGCAAGGAGGGATCTGAAGCATGTCCGTAATTCCATATGGTACATATTCTATATTGTGTTTCTACTGGTAATGACATATATCGGCAGCGATGGAATGCTGAATCTTATAAACTTCTATGACGCCACTGCAATTGTGGTTGTGGTATCTGTTCTGGTGTTCTATCCTGCAGGTGTCTTTTCAGGACTGAAGAACACTCTGAATGAAGAAGCCTATCAGACAGCGATCATGGAGCCAGAAGAGCCAATAGTCTTACAGTGACAAGGCTTTTTACAAATATTTTATTTTTAAAAAAATCTAATCGTAGGATCTGTCTTCCCTGTAATTGTGGAAATTCATCAGGTATTCCTCGCCTCTCTGCGCTATGGTCGATTCCGATGAAACTGCGGAACCCATTGTTCCGTAATATTTCTTGATCTTCTCCTCAACTGGAAGATAAAGCCTGAGCGCCTCAATCACATCGACCTTCTCAACCAGAGGCTGTTCCTTAGAGACAGCTATGTCTCCAGCCGCTCTTATAAGGCCCCCGAGCTCCCTGAGCCTGAGTGTCAGGGAGTGATCTTTTCCATCAACTTGCTTGGCTCTCCTTGCGCCTTCTTCAACAATAACGCCGGCTGCATCAAGGGTCATGTGTGGGATTTTTCCATCCATTATGATCTCCTGAGCTATGAACTGAAGGTACTTCATCCGGTTTACAGGGGTATCAGGCATTGCTATTTCCATCAGTATCTCGTAGCCATTTCCAACAATTCTGGATCTGAGGGGGCTCAATATATACTGTAGGTCCTGTATATTGCACGCCGCTACCAGAATGAAGTCCGCAGGAACGTGATCCACTCTTACACTGGCTCCTGCGCTCTGAGGATTACGGCCCGTTATTGGAAAGCTTTTTTCCTGCATCGCTGTCAGTATGAACCGCTGAAGATTTCCGAGATGAGTTATCTCATCTATGAACAGTACTCCCTCGTGAGATTCATGTACGGACCCGGGAATCACCCTCTCATATGGCAGTGTGCCCAGCTGTGGGTGACCGCCGTAAGGATCATGCCTGACATCTCCAAGGAGTTCTGTTTCACTGGCTCCTGTTGCCAGCACAAATGGATTGCGATCGATTGGAACTATGATCTTGCTGGGGCTCTTCTTTTCCATCTTCCGTCTGCGTTCAAGGGTCTTCTCATCAAGAATCCGGATTCGATCTCCAAACCGTTCGTAAACTATTACTTCCTCGCGTTCACCAACTCTCCTGGTGGAAGTGACTTTTTCAGTATTGTTCTGGACCCCAAATGCTGCACCGATAACGTTGAAAACATCGCCGAAGGGACCTTGTGTCTGTGTCTGAACCTTTGGATTATTGCAGTTTGGGCAGACAGCATCGGTCGGAAGTGAAAAGAACCCGCATCTGGGGCACCTGTATCCCAGTCTTTCTGCCACGGAAACCGGTGCGTCCCGAGGATCTATGATCTCCCCCTCCACCATGTTCATTTCATCCTTTTCCTGTTTGATCTGAACTCCTGTCTTGACCTCAACAAATGGTCTTTCAGGATACTGCGGGTTATGTACAACTCTGATTTCTTCTTTAGGCCTGGGAAGATAAAATGAGATAGCCTGAGCGATCATTGATTTTCCAACGCCTGGGGGGCCCACAAGAAGAAGATGCCTTCTTTGCTTAGCCGCTATCTGGGCCATCTTGACAGCTTCATCCTGCCCTATTACCCTGTCGAGGGGATTCGATGGAATCGGGATCTGAGAAGTATCCGAATAATCTCTCATATCTGAATTCAAATATGACGTTCCCATGAAATTACCTTTACCTCCATTGGCTTCTTCGTGATATGGCCCAGTTTGGCACCATATATGTTCTTCACACCTTTCTTGAAGGCCACGTCGATAAGCCTTTGGGAAATAACTCCACCTGTGATTATTGTATCACATGAGGTGAGTTCCTCCATTCTGTCAACAGCTTCAGAAACCGGGTAAGCAGCGATGATCTTTCCTTCGGCATCATATATTTCTGTCAGTTTGTCTCTGGTGAGTTCATTTCCGTGTTTCTCTACGGTTCTGGGATTGCTCAGGCTGAATTCCTCCACCTGTTCCGGCTCCGGTTCAGATTTAGTTTCCGGTGGTGTTTCTTTTTCAACAGCCGGAGGCTCCTCTACGGCCTGTCTCTGCTGTCTCTTCTCTTTCTGTGGGCGCTCTTCCCGGGTCTCTTCTATTACAACCTTGGCATTCTTTATCTCAGTCAGGGATTTTGCTTCCTCATACCCGCGCTTCTGCTGCGATTTAGTATGATTCTCCGTTGTGTTCTTCTCAGTGAGTTCTTTCAGTTCCTCTGCCATTCCCCTCATGGACAGATACTGTTCAATTGGGGTCTTGTACCTCAGTGCCTTGACTATCTGCTTGTACGTGAGCTCTTCAACTTCAGTTCCGGGAGGTGCCCTGGCGACAAAATCAATCTCAGCCACTTGAAGCATCTCCTTGAGGATGAGATCTCCGCCCCTGTCTCCATCAAGGAATACAGTAACAGTCCTCTCCCTTGATAGTTTCTGAACAGTTTTAGGGATGTTTGTGCCCTGCACCGCTATTGTATTCTTTATACCGTACCGGAGCAGATTCAGAACATCGCTCCTCCCCTCAACTACGATTATTGAATCAGAATCCTTTATGGCGGGTCCGGCCGGAAGATGTTCTTCGCCATAAGTTAGTATCTCTCCTTTCTCGACCTCTTCACGCACTGAAGCAACAATGCTCTCGCTGACACTTTTGCCACTTTCGCTCATTTTTTTGTAGAGCGCTTCAGCACGTTCAACGATTTTCTGCCTTTTCTGGATCCTTACATCTTCTATACTCTCAATCTCGACCTTGGCCTTGCATGGGCCTATGCGGTCAATTGTCTCCAGGGACGCTGCTAATATGGAGCTTTCGACCTGATCGAGACCTGAAGGTATAAGTGCGAAACCCTCTGTTCGGCCTTTCTTGCTGTCTATTTCTACCTCGATTCTTCCTATCTTTCCGCTTTTTTGCAAGTCTCTTAAATCTAGTTCTTCGCCAAGAAGTCCCTCTGTCTGGCCAAATATAGCCCCGACAACGTCGGGTTTCTCAACCACCCCATCCGTAAAAATCTTGGCTTTGATCAGATATTTTGTTAAATTTGGATCTACATTCATTATGATCACCTGAATAACGCATAATGGAATTAATCACGGAAACGTCCCTTTTCCTATTAATCACCATCGCGTTCAGATGTTTTGATAATATATAACATATTCGCTGGAATCTTTTTTGCGAAACGGTGAAGTGCATAACTGAGCATGATTATTGTTGATAAACTTAAATACGGTTTGGGTATAGTGTTGTCGCATTATGATCAGGTTTGGAATAGCTGGGATTCCTCTAACCAGTAAGGGAAGAACTTTTATAGAATCAGTTGAGGATGCACATAATCTGGGGCTAAATGCTCTCGAGGTTCAGATGCTCCGGGTAAATGTTGAGGAGAGGCCGGCTCTTGACTATGCAGGCATGCATCCAAGAGACATTGATTCTTCCATCATCGTCGATGTTCTGAGGCAGGACGAAGAAGGAAATTATGTAGGAGTCGGAATTGAAACAGAAATTGAAGAAGATGACATAGTTCAGGAACTTTTCTGGAACATGGCTAGAAATTTTGACGATCTTACAGATGGAGGTAACCTCGCACGCGAACTGGACGTCAGGCTCTCAATGCATGCGCCCTACTATATGGATCTGTTAAATCCGGAGGAAATGGGTGAAAGATCATACAACCATCTGAAGTGGACTCTGATGATAGGAAGAGCTATGAAGGCGGGCAGGGTTATAACACATACTGGATTTTATCATGGAAATAAGAAAGAAAGCCTGAAAAAGGCAGTGGAAGTTTATGAAGAGATAAGCACAAGATATTCGCATGATGCGGGCTATCCGTATATCGGCGTTGAATCATCAGGCAAAACGGAAATTTTCGGAACAGTTCCGGATCTCATGTCTCTTGCCAAGAAGGTGAAGAACATTGAACCCATACTCAACTTCCCTCATGTTCACTCGATCACTGGGGGCTCCCTTATAGAAATAAAGGATTTTGATGCAGTTCTGAGCGAATTCAAAAAATACAGCAAGAACGACATTTACACGGAATTTGCGGGCGTTGAATATGAAGGAAACAATGAAACAAAACTCACTGCAATAAAGCATGGAGATCTCAAGTTCGAGACACTGGCAGAGACCATGATCGATCTTGAGAGCGATATGACAGTTATATCATGTTCACCCCTTCTGGAGCATGACGCGCAGTATATGCAGCTTATTTATCTGAGGGCACTTTCCAAGAAATTCCAGAAGAAGACCACTATGAAGAAAGCTACTGCTTAGGTGAGGACTGATGGGAAGAAATTATCCGGTTAAGAAAGGAATAAAACTATCTCCTGAATATATACTTGAAAAAGCAATGGAAATAGCTCAGAATGCCAAGATGTCTGGAGATCATGTGATGTGCTCAATTCCAGGAATAAAGTCGATAGACATGGGCATTAGCGGCAAGGAGCTTATTGTCGAAACTGTCAACGAGGAAAAACCACAGGATCCCATGGAGACGGTACGAATATATAACAAGCTCATAGAAAATATAACTGGACTGTCGTCAAAAGAAAGAAAAAAGAAAATGTCTAAAATTTAGTTCTTACCTTACAAAAAAGGTTACTTGTACTTTATTTTGCTTGAGGCTCTGAAGACAAATTTCTTTTTGGATGGAACCTCTATTATCTTCCTGGTCTGGGGGTTCCTTGCCTTTCTAGCCTGCTGGGTTTTTCTCTCGAAGATGCCGAAGCCTGCCAGGTTAATCTT
>JAVYSG010000007.1:31179-33676 GCA_038729325.1 Thermoplasmataceae archaeon
CTGGGAAAACTGTGCTGTCATGTTCTCACCTACAGTAAGAAGCACCACGTTGAGAACAAGAAGAACATACGCTCCCGTCAGGCCAAAGATGATGTCAGATAATGCATAGAATAGAAGTCCGGCTGAATAAGCAGTCACTTCTCCAAACTTCCTGCCAAGGGCATTTACCCTGAACTGGAAAAGTATTACAATTAGTGTGTTGACTGCATAGAGGCCGGTAATGAGAAGGGTACTGTAATGGTAACGTGTGGTCAGGTAAAGTGGTAGCATGGGGCTCTCATACATGCTTGATACAAGCGCTGATAGCGCCAGAATCATTGAGACTGCAAAGAGAACCCTGACATTGCTGATCCGAATCCTGTGCGCCTGAAGGGCAGGAGTAACGTCCAAACGGTGAAACGTTTCAGGAATGTACCTTATGACTATGAATACTTCTGCTATTGATCCAATTATTGGCGCTATGAAATAGAGCGAAGGACTGACCAGTGATGTGAGGCCTGAAAAAACGAGGCCGATCCCTATGCCGGCGTTTGAAAATACACGTACGGTACTGAAAAATCCAACTCTTGCGGATTCTGTAGACACATCAGTGAGTATTGCGTTATATAGGTTATACTGTATCTGACTGAAGATTGTTGTGGACACCATTGCTGCAAATAGCATAAATATGGAAAGATTCAGCCTTACACATAAAAAGAGCCAGACAAACGCAAAGGCAAGAATCGCAGGCAACAGGATGGCAAGTTTCCTGCGACCGTGCAGATCCATCTGCTTTCCCAGTACAAGTGAAAATGGAATGGTTATGACAGACTGAAGAAGGAAGAAAATTCCAATGTCTATGTAACTTAATCTTCTGACCTGCAGGAGGTAAATAGAAAGAAGAATCCACAGCGGATATCTTGTGAAGCCCCGAATGAGATCGGCAAAAGAGATGGCAAGGAGAGACCGTGGCATATGTGATTTTCTGTGCAGCATTACAAAGCATTCCGTATCCTGACCACAATATTATTAGTTTTCTGCTGGATACAGTGAATAATCACAAGTTAATACCAGTGCCGGCAGGCAGATAATAAATGCCTAGAAGAAACAGGGTGACTTGCCCATCCACCCTGGTATGAACATTCTGCTATAGACAAATCCGGCTCCTGTTCACTCCATATCTTTGTTGTATCCATGTGGTTTCCGCTCTGTGAATTTCAAGGGTGACCCTGAACTTCGCAGTTGGGCATCTTTTTAACGTGAAAGCAGACTGAAGTGCGCAGTGGAATCTTTCCTTCCAGGAAGTGGAATACACGCTCGCATGTGTTAAATAGAAACTTCGCATTGAAGAGCCGTGAAACTGATAGAAAACTGGTTCTCGGAAAGGTATTCGGACAATCTGCAACTCTCATTCAGGGTTCAGGATCAACTGCTCTCCGTAAAAACGGATTATCAGAGGATCGATGTTTTTGATACCTATGACTTTGGGAAACTGCTTACCATTGATGGAACGGTTCAACTGACAGAGAGGGATGAATTCGTCTACCATGAGATGATAACAATGGTGCCGTACTATCTGGCATCCAGAAAGCCTCAGAAGGCATTGATCATTGGTGGTGGGGACGGCGGTACTGCCGGGCAACTCCTCAAACTCGGCTTTCAAAATATTGTAAATGTGGAGATAGATACACAGGTGGTTGAGGTATCAAAGAAATATTTCCCTGACCTTTACAGATCTCTCACTGACAGGAAAGTGGAACTTATCATTGATGACGGAGTTAAATACATTAAGAAGACTGACCGTAAGTTTGATCTTGTCATAGTTGATTCCACAGATCCTGTGGGTCCAGCAGAGGGTCTTTTCATGAAGGACTTTTATGCCTCAATAAAGAATATACTGACAGATAGTGGAATAGTGGTAACACAGTCAGGATCTCCTTTCTACCAGCCAAAGGCGCTCCAGATGGCAAATTCCGGAATGAGCGCGGTTTTTGGTCATGTTAAGACATACACAGCCTTTATTCCCACCTACCCGAGTGGATTCTGGTCATTTACCATGGCATCGGACTATGACTGCAAAGGCCGCCTGGAGAACATAACTCCCGGGAAATATTTCAACTCCGATGTCCTCAGAGGGGCATTTTCGCTTCCTGAATTTGTAAAGGAGCTTATAAAATAAATATACCCCTTATTCAGGGGAACCGCACTAAAAAACATATTTTTCTGCATCCTGCCGGGTGACATGGTTTCACTGATTGGTTGCCGCCACATGAAAATCATCGATGCCAAAATGTAATGTCACTTAAATCATTCAAATTCTCCTGTTTTATTCACGGAGCAATGATCACTTTATTTTCCATTTATCCATTGCCTGGTTGAGCTGCTGGCCGTATCTTGGCCCGAGGTCCCTTGCAAGTTTCTGAAGTTCTTTAATATTCTTGACAAAGGTGTATTTGCTGTCACTGGAAATAAGGTCCTCAAAACGTTTGGTCTGCGCTGCGATCTTTAAGGACAGATA
>JAVYSG010000008.1:0-32444 GCA_038729325.1 Thermoplasmataceae archaeon
TCCGACCGGCGTTTGAATGCCTGAACACTTCTGCTATCCCTGAAAGTGATGAGTTTCCTTGCCTTTAGATCTTGAATTTCGAAACTTGAGGCCTTTAATAATTGTTTCACACAAAAATAATAAAATTCAATCGGATCATCCCGGAACCATGGCAGAGACAGGTGCAGATTTCAGTATAGTTCAGGATATCACTCTGGAAAACACTGCCATTCTCGGCATAAATCTCAAGCTGGACTGTTTCAGTGGTGTTTTCAGCAAACTCGAATTCATTAACGCAGTAACCTATCTGAGGAATCTTGCCGATAGAAATAATATATCCTCATTTAATGTTTCAACGGTTGCAGAGGATAATGGTTTTAGGGCCTACATGCAGATGAAGATGGAAAGAAGGTTGCAGAGAAGCGCACCGAAATCTGCCCTTGACAGGGGGTTTGATGCGCAGTTCGAAAAAATGTTCAGTGATGCTGATGATTCCATATTGTCAAAGAGTGAGGATATTTTCAGCTCCTCCGTTCTCATTGATATTCTTCATGAGAACAGAATACGGTATGCCCTGATCATTGGGTTTCACACTGAAACAGCCGTACTCAGAAGCGCACTTTCCGCACTCGACCATGGCATAATGCCAGTTGTGGTTTCGGATGCTGTTTCCAGCTACTCTGAGAGAATTTATTATGAGGCTCTGGATATTATCTCCCAGTCCGTGGAAATAATCGATTCCAGGGATTTGATGAAAAGGTGGCCAGATCAATGACTGACTCGGGAAAGAAAGCTAAAATCATACTCATAGGGGGCATACCAGGCGTCGGTAAATCCAGCATTTCCGGTTATCTGGCTAGAGAACTTGGAATTGATCTTGTACTTTCCGGAGATTATCTTAGAGAATTTGTAAGACCGGTATGTCCCGATCTTAAGGTGCTGCAGGTCAGCGTATATGAAGCCTGGAAATCTTACGGGACTGAATCCCGGGAAACGGTTCTAAGAGGTTTTCTTGATCAGGCAAGGGTCATCAACAGCGGCACCAATGCCGTTCTCAAGCGCGCCATTGCAAATGGTGAATCTCTTATTCTCGAAACCCTTTATTTCGTCCCTTCTCATCTGGAAAAGGATGTTTTATCCAGGATAATTCCGCTTTACATATACATTTCAGACAGGGATGTGAATGCAGAGCGCCTCAACGAGAGGCAGCAGTTTACGCATTTCAATTCCCCAGGCAAGAGACTGGCAGATCAGCTTGACAGGTACAGAATAATGATGTCCCATTCCCTTGCGGAATGCGAAACCTTTGGAATCAGAACGTTCGAGAACTCCGATTATTTAAAAACAAGGGAACAAATACTTGATTACGTTAAGTAACTGATAATCATGTCCGATCCTAAGGAGTTAGGAGACCTGATACACAGGGAGCTGGTCAGGCTTGGAATATGGCGTGAACCCGCAGAGGGAACAGCAGAACTTGAACCGGAACGGATAGGGGTTGGCTACGGCTATCCCATTATAGGGCTTGAAAAATTCCTGGGCTATTTTGACAGATCACTTAATATTGCAAATTTTCCGTCAATTTCCATGCTTACTGACTTCAGTTATGCAGTATCATACTGCAAATACATAAAGAAGCCAGCTTCTGATTTTATATCCCTGGATGGGGTTACAGACAAAAGATATCAGGACCGGGCACGTAAAGCCCTTTCGTTCTTTAAGAGTCTTTATGGAATTACCGGTTCCTTTCTCTTTTATATCAGAAGAACAAGGAAATATGATAATGCCAAGGGACTGGGGGAATCAGCCGCTGTGGCCGCAGCGGTTGCAAGGTCTATCACATCCTGCGCACTGACTGCACAATCCAGCAGTAATGAAGAACTGGTATCAAGACTGGCAAGGCTTGTTTCCGGATCCGGCACCCGTTCTGTCACAGGCGGTATTTCCATGTGGCTGTCATACCCATACATAAACGAGAGAAGCTGCCATGGTATCCGTTTGCCGGTTGACCAGGGGAAGATACACTTCGGTGCATTCCCAATGGCTTCCGGATGGTTGACGGAGGATGCCCACAGGCTTGCTGAATCTTCGCCATTCTACGGCAGATGGATGGCGGAAAAATTTGATAAGATTCTCGAGGAAATCCAGAACGGATTCTCCATTGAAAATCTGTTGAAAAGGGCCCAGGATGAGATGTATACACTGAATTCCGTTATTCTCTCCACAGGAAACTTTATCCAGATACCTGAAAGCCTCTCCATAATTGGTGACCTCAGGGAATTCACTGCAAAGAACTCTGCATTATATTATACTGCAGATACCGGTCCCAGCATAGTATTGATGAGCCAGGATCGTTCTGCCATTGAAGAATTCATTGAAGGGAGAAAGGAGAAGTTCCTGTGGGGAAAGAGTCCTGAAAGACCACCCGACCTGAACAGATTTGCCAGTGAGGCTGACACTTTCTTCATGGAAAACTCTTAATTGCCGTAAAGCCATAGGAAAAAGTAATGCTAGAACATCCCGCCCTGCAGGAAAGTGTTTTCAAGGATATCCCCCGGCTTCCTGAGGTACGCCTTATGGACGTGTCCGGTATGTTTAAAATTGCAAAGGTTGAGGATTTTGATCCGGAAGGAGAGAACAAAGGCAAAAACATTCCCTGGCAGACAATATCCAGAGCAGTCCTGTTGAGGGATGATTACAGGTGCAGGGTTTGCGGAAAGGGAACATTTACCCAGGTCGATTCAGCCGATATCTATGATAAGGTGCACTTTGATCTTGAAGTTCATCATATTGTGCCAAGAAAGGATGGAGGGATCGATTCCTTCAGGAATCTCATATCACTTTGCAGCGCGTGCCACCAGAAAACTTTCTCCAATAAATATACGGGTGTCCCGGTAAGGAACAGCATGGACCTTTTTTCCTTTGATAAGAAAATTTTTCTTGCAGTTCCACCAGATGAGATGACTAATTTTTCGAGACAGGTGCAAAAGGGTATCCTGAGGGATTACCAGCGTATCTTCGATCAGGAGAACATCCGCTACATGGTTGTGCCCATGAGAGGTGCTAGGCTCGAATTTTCAGCAATTCGGGTTTCACTGGAGGAATACAGGAAGATAGTATCAGGAATGTTGCATTCCCTGGAAATAGCAGACTATTCAACTTATTCTGTCGTAATATCCGGAAATGATGAAAAGTGCAGATTCCTGACCAATTCCAGTGGATCGATCATTGCTTAAAGAACCAGATTCTCGCTTCCTGCAGTGCGGTTGTGCACGCCGAGGGATTCAACGCTTAATTCCTGCCCTCCATGAAGCTTTGCCTTCTCCTTACCTGAATAGAGGGCGGATACCACACGCCCTATTGCATCTCCCTTCAGTATACCGCTTCCGCTTGTGCCTGTTGCAACTATTATATTGAGATCCCTGAATATGTAGGGAGTCTTATCCACTGTATTATACGAATAATAGCCGGCCCACATCCCGGTGACTTTCTGGTTAACAAGTGACGGAAAATATGAAGTGATTATCTGTGACACGCCATAATCATAGAAGCTCTGTTCGGCTTCAGGATTCTCAGTGAATGAGAAATCCCTGTTGTAATCATCAGCCACGCCCAGCCACAGTGACCGGAATCTCGGTGCAGGCCTGATATAAACGCCATGTGACGGGACTATGGTGAACGGAAGAACTCCATCGCTGTTTCTTTCCCATCCGAATAGAATCTTCTCAACCTCCTTTCCGCCTGTCTGGAATATCTGCCTTTTCTTGGGCCTGATGTGGCTGTCGATGCCTGTTGGGTCAAGAAGCGATGTTGTCCATGCATCGGTTGCGGCAATGAATATGTCTGCGGTTAAGTTTCCCCGGTTTGTTTCAACTGTCCTGAGGATCTTGTCCTGCCACAGGAAAGGCTCTCCTGGAAAGTCCAGTGGATTGACGGGCTGAAGCCTGAATGATGAAGCTTCAGTGGAGAAGCTGAATTCAACACCAATTCTGACACATTCATCGTAATAATACTGGGCAATGAGTTCCGGCTCGATTATTCCGCAGTTCTTGCCTATTGCTGCCGATTCAATGCCAGGCAGATTCATGATTCCTGCAGATTCCCCCGCAGGGGTGAGGGAAAGATACGGGTAAGCGGAAAGTTCATCTCTTTCAAGAAATTCAATTTTTGTCCGGCCACTGAGTTCCATGAGCAGATTTTTCCGCGGATCATTTGGGCCCATCAGGAACATGTATCCAACAAAGTTCATTCCCAGATCAAATTTACCGGAATCCTGTATGCTCCTGTACTGTGAGATTGTTGAAGAGGAAAGTTTGAAATTCTCGTCGGATGAGAAGAGATCCCTGAATCCGGCTGCGCTTTTTGCAGTATTTCCCTGCGCAAATGTCGGCGCACGGTCAATCACGAGAATCTTGAGGTCCGGGTTGTCCATTTTCAGGTGATATGCAGAAGTTAAACCTACAATTCCAGCTCCAACTACAATGACATCATATTTTGAGGACGGCACCAGTGGTAAGCGCCTGAAAAATATTAAATGTTCCCAGATAGTCTGAAAATGCCGGCATGGATCGTCTCAGACGGTGTGCCCGAGGTCTTCAAATAGCTCCGTTGACAGATACTTCAGCCCACTGTCGGGGAACAGTGTAACAACGTTTTTTCCCTCTCCCATCTCTGCAGCCACTTCCAGTGAAACATGAAGAGCGCAGGCCGAGGTCATGCCAAGCAGCAGGCCTTCTTCCCTGGCAGCCCGCCTGCCAGTCTCAAAGCACATTGCCTTTGTCATGTCATCAATCTCAATCACCTGATCCATCAGATCGAGGCGAACATTTCTGGACGGGTTAGGTTCGGCAGGATTCCTTATGCCATCAATTTTCACTCCAAGCATTGGGGTAACCCCTATGATTCTAACGGCCGGGATTGCTTCCCTCAGCCGCAAGGCTATCCCTGTGCTGGTACCTCCGGTTCCTATGGTCATAACCATGGCATCGATCTTCCCGTTCATCTGGTGCAGTATCTCACGTGCAGTGCTGTTGAAATGCACATAAGGGTTGGCAGGATCATGGAACTGGTCAAGGGAAACAAATTCCTCCGGATTTTCCCTGATTAACTTCTCCTTGTGTTCAATTGCTCCGGCAGTTCCCCTAGAGGCAGGCGTGAGAACAAGGTCCGCACCATACGCCGAGATCAGTTTTCTACGCTCAATGCTGGCTCCCTCGGACATTACAATTGTTACGCCGTATCCCTTAGCTGCACCGATCATGGCCAGAGCGATTCCGGTGTTTCCGGAAGTTGCCTCAATGATCTTCTTGCCCTTTCTTAATATTCCTGCGGCTTCAGCAGTTTCAATGAGTGCCAGGGCAGTCCTGTCCTTTACGGATCCGCCTATATTATACCATTCCAGCTTTGCATAGACATCCGCCGAACCGGGTTGAAGCATCTTTCTGATCCTGATCATCGGCGTATTGCCAATCATATCCGTAACTGACTGGAATATTTTTGAATTCATGCACATGTATGGATTATTGAGATATTACATTTTCAATCATTTTCACTGGCATCAGCTAAAATGCGACATCAAACATTTATATGGTTTTTTCATGGGCACAGATATGCTTGGGTATAGAGACATATTTGTGACGCCTGGATGGCTCAGCAGCAATCTTCAAAGGGAAAATCTGGTGATCATCGATTGCAGATACGATCTTGGAAACCCTGCAAAGGCAAAGGAGAGATATGAATCTGGACATATCCCGGGTTCGTTCAGGCTGGACATGGAGGAGGATCTTGCCGGCCGAAGATCGGTGCATGGCGGGAGGCATCCTCTGCCGGACTTCGATGTGCTTGCATCCAGGCTCAGGAAATTTGGAATTTCCTCAGACACCATAATTATATGCTATGATGATGACCTTTCGGGGTCTTCGAGGCTGTGGTTCCTCATGAACTGCATGGGGCACAGCAATACAAAAATCCTTGATGGGGGAATAGCGGGATGGGTAGAAGAAGGTCACCCGCTTTCCACAGTTCCCGGATTATCGAAGAAAAATGGCACGTTTCATCCTGCATCAGGCGAATTCCTTTCCAGAATTTCAGGCATGGATGAAATCAGGAGAAACATTGATTCCTTGCAGATAATAGATTCCAGAGCAAGGCCGAGATACCTCGGCGAATATGAACCTATTGATTCCAGAGCCGGACATATTCCTGGAGCAATAAACATTGAATATACAAGGATACAGGAAAAACCTGGGAAAATAAGGCGGCAGGATGAACTGGAGATGATCTATTCTGGCATAGGCAGGGAACCTGTGGTGTATTGCGGTTCCGGCGTAACATCATGTGTGAACTTCGTGGGACTGACCATGACAGGCAGGTCCCCCAGGCTCTACGCAGGTAGCTGGAGCGACTGGATCAGTTACAGGTCAAATCCTGTTGCCGCCGGAGAAGAATGAACACTAAATTGAGTGAAAGCATGGACTGCATTTGGGAATTTTCTTATACTGTTGACGGAATACGGGGTCATGGCTTACAGTGACGGCATCATACTTAGGGTTGCCGAGGCAAATTCAACAGATCCCGGAATGTCAAGGGTACGGCTGGACGAAGAATCAAGAGTCGCCCTCGGTGCTGAGATCGGAGACGTTGTAGAAATCGAAAAGGACAAAAAGACCGTCGGAAGAGTTTACAGGGCAAGGCCCGAGGATGAAAACAAGGGCATTGTGCGCATTGACAGTGTCATGAGGAACAACTGCGGTGCGTCAATAGGCGATAAGGTCAAGGTTCGAAAAGTGCGCACTGAGGAGGGAAAGAGAATTACCCTGGCACCGATCATAAGGAAGGATCAGAGACTGAAATTCGGCGAAGGCATAAACGAATTTGTGCAGAAAGCGCTCATTAGAAGGCCAATGCTTGAAGGCGACAATATAAGTGTGCCAGGACTGACCCTTGCAGGGCACTCCGGCCTTCTCTTCAAGGTTATCAAATCCCAGCCTTCAAAGGTGCCTGTTGAGGTTGGAGAGGACACCAAAATAGAGATCAGGGAGGAACCGGCATCGGAAGTTCTGGAAGACGTTTCAAGAATAAGTTACGAGGACATAGGTGGACTGTCTGACCAGCTTTCCAGAGTCAGAGAGATTATAGAACTCCCCCTGAAACATCCGGAACTCTTTGAGAGGCTTGGAATTCACCCACCCAAGGGAGTTCTCCTTCACGGTCCGCCGGGAACAGGAAAAACACTCATTGCCAGGGCTGTGGCGAATGAGGCAGGCGCTAATTTCTTCTCCATAAACGGGCCCGAAATCATGAGCAAGTATTACGGGCAGAGCGAACAGAAGCTCAGGGAGATATTTACCAAGGCAGAAGAATCTGAGCCTTCAATAATATTCATAGATGAAATTGATTCAATCGCACCAAAGAGAGAGGAAGTCCAGGGCGAGGTTGAAAGAAGGGTCGTTGCCCAGCTTCTCACTCTCATGGACGGGATGAAGGAGCGCGGCCATGTCATAGTTATTGGCGCAACCAACAGGATCGATGCAGTGGACCCGGCGCTGAGGAGACCTGGAAGATTTGACCGGGAGATAAATATCGGGGTGCCGGACAAGAAAGGAAGGAAGGAAATACTGGCCATCCACACAAGGGGAATGCCCCTGGGAATGGATGAGGACCGCAAAAACCAGTTCCTTGACGAAATTGCCAACCTGACCTATGGATTTGTTGGCGCTGATCTGGCTGCTCTTGCAAGGGAATCTGCAATGATAGCACTGCGCAGATACCTGCCAGAGATCGACCTGGATAAGCCCATCCCTACAGAAATCCTGGAAAAGATGCAGGTGAAGGACGATGATTTCAGGGAGGCTCTTAAGGCCATTGAACCCAGCAGCCTGAGGGAAGTCACCGTTGAGGTACCCAATGTGACATGGGCCGATATTGGCGGCCTTGACAGTGTTAAATCCGAACTCAGGGAAACTGTTGAACTGCCACTTTCAAAGCCAGAGGTATTCAAGAGGCTGGGCATAAGGGCTGCAAAGGGATTCCTTCTCTATGGCCCTCCAGGAGTTGGAAAGACACTGCTTGCAAAGGCAGTTGCAAATGAGAGCAATGCCAACTTTATATCGGTCAAGGGACCGGAGGTACTCAGCAAATGGGTCGGTGAAAGCGAAAAGGCTGTCAGGGAGATATTCAAGAAAGCCAAGCAGGTTGCCCCAACCATAGTATTCCTGGATGAGATTGATTCCATAGCCCCAAGGCGGGGTTCCTATGGTGATTCCGGCGTCACCGAACGAATTGTCAACCAGCTGCTGACCTCCCTCGATGGAATAGAGGTACTCCAGGGTGTTGTTGTTCTCGCCGCCACGAACAGGCCAGATATAATAGATACTGGCCTTCTCCGGGCTGGAAGGTTTGACAAGATCATATACATTCCTCCGCCTGACGCCGAATCCCGACTGAAAATACTGCAGGTCCATACCAGGGAAATGCCGCTTGCAAAGGATGTCAACCTTAAGGAGATAGCTCAGAAGGCTGACGGCTATGTCGGTGCAGATCTCGAGAACCTGTGCAGGGAGGCCGGGATGGTGGCTTACAGGGAAAACCCTGATGCAACCGAGGTGGCTCAGAAACACTTCATGAGCGCCCTTAAGATCATAAGGCCATCAATTGATGAAGAGGTAATAAAGTTCTACCAGAATCTGGCTGATTCTATGGGAAAAAGCGTAAAGGAAAAGAGAAAGGAATTGCAGGACCAGGGACTTTACCAGTAGTCCCCGCCTGCACAAAAAAACTTAAGCATGATTGACATGGAAGCACATATGTCCATGCGGAAATTTTCCTCCGATCTTATTAAAAAATCAGTTATGACTGTAGAGGGGGAGCTTATAGGAACGGTGGACAATATTATTGTAGACACTGAGACCGGCATAATAAAAAGTGTTCTTGTGAAGCCGTCCGGCGCAAACAGATATGGTGAGTTTCCCCTGGACAAGGAGGGGAGATACATGATCCCGTTAAAATCAATGAAGTCCTTCAAGGATGTCTTTGTTGTGGATACTGCAAACGGACAGAAGATGAGGACCTCTTCCTGATTTCGGTGGTTTCATGGCCAGAATCAGCCCCAGGAGGTTCCCAAAGTATTCAAGGAAGCACGCAGAGCATCCGCTTTTTACGGCATCAGAATTTACTGCCGGAATGCCACATTCGCCTGAAAATGTCATATTTGTCTACAGCAACAACCTTGCAGAAATGATTGCACAGGATCTTGGGCTGGAACCCATTGATCAACCATATGGCCAGAAGATTTTTGTAAGAAACTTTTCCGATTCCAACAGATCGATCTATCTAATGATGCCGGGCGCTGGCGCTCCCATGACGGCCACTGTTGCGGACGAGCTTCACAGCATGGGTGCAATGAATTTCCTTATTCTCGGCATTGCAGGCAGTTTATCGCCGAAGTTGAAGGTAAACGACATTGTTCTTTGCAGAAAAGCAGTCAGGGATGAGGGCGTTTCCCATCACATACTTCCTCCCGCGCTGTATGACTATCCCAGCCCTGACCTTGTTGCCCATATTCGAACCGGCATGAGAAATAGCGGCATTAAATTCACGGCAGGCCCAACATGGACGGTTGATTTTCCTTACGCTGAGACGGCTGAGGAACTTAAGGAATACAGATCATTGGGTGTCCTGACTGTCGAAATGGAGGCCGCAGCACTGTTTGCGGTCGGCAAGGCCAGAAGATTCAGGACTGCTGCGGTGTTCACCATTTCAGATATCCTTGATGAAGAGAAATGGAGCGGGATGCAGAATCCCATTGAAGGAATGAGGCAGCTCACAAGGGTAGCGCGGATTTTTTCACAGTTCCACGAATAGGATCACTGCTGCAGCGGATTTGCAGCCTTTGGAACATACCGCAGAATTCCAGCCATTCCGCCGAATGCCTTCTGAAGAAGCTTTCCCTCATCGCTATTTCCTGAAATAATCTCAACCTTTGCGCCTGAAGCATCTGCAAGCCTGTAGAAAACCTCCACGAGGTCTTCCTGTTCCTCAAGAACCATAGGAGTTGAACATTTGTCGCAGATAATGTCTCCGTCAGGCTTTGTCATCAGTTCGCGGATATTCCCGCACTGCGGGCATCGGTACCTGTAGTGTACCTTGTTTAAATCTTCTGAGATTATCAGCAGGTCAAGTGCTTTCTGCTCAAGGGCGCTCTTTATTGCCGCCTCGCCGTAAACGCCAAGTCCGCCATCCGGTTTTCTGATCTCCATCATGAAGCGGTTCATGAGGTCTTTTTCCTTTGCTATCCTCATTTCCTTCATGGTTTCCGAGGCTTTCTCCACAATTTCCCTCAGGCCGGTCTCATCTGTGTAGCCTATGTCAAGAAGATCCTTTACTTTGGCCTTTACCTCGTTCCGCAGGTAATCTTTTTCAAAGAAGTACTCCTTCGTTGCTCCAGGTCCGCCAATGAAAACAGCCTTGATATCCTTTATAAGTGGAATGAAGGCATTGTTTGCAATTTCACCAACCTTCTTGAAGAACTCATGGGCTGCAATTTCTATGAGCCGCTCATACCTTCGCGATGACTGGCCGCCCTGGTGATGCTTGCTTGGAACCAGTGACTGCTCGTTTGAGACAACCTGTATGGTTGTGCCGTTGAGAAATCCCACAGTTGCCTCCTTTCTGTCCATTACTATGAGACCATAAATCTCCTTTTCCACAAGGAACTGCTTCAACTGCTCAAGATGGAAATATGAATCGCACGTGTACATGAATGTCTGTATTGGTTCCGGGGGCTCAATAATCTTAACGTACATTTCAGTCTGATCACCCCTGGTAGCCACGTGCCCGACAAAGAACACCAGTCCAGTCTCGGGAGCAAATCTGTAGGACTTGAGCCTCGACATTATTGATTCTATTGCCGCCAGTACATTTTTCCTGGTTGACTTGGATTTTATGTTGGATGATGTTGAATATTCTTCTCGCAGATACTGCACCACATCTGATATCTGCTTGTTTGGTGGAATATACAGCGAAACGAGTTCTGTTCCCCTGCCCTTCAGGGTTTCAAGCTCCTGCAGAGCTTTCTTGAACTCATATCTCCGTATCTGCATATCGTCTGTTGCCATCCCTCAGAAAATTTATAATCGTATATAACCTTAATTGGCGTTTTGAAATGGAATCAGTAGTTATTTCGCTTGGTGGATCAATTATATCAACTGACGGCTTGAATCTGGCATTCATGAAAAGCTTTGCCAGGGAATTGCAGAAATTCGGTGACGATTACAGGTTCGGCATTGTGGTTGGCGGCGGTTCGCTTGCCAGATCATATATTTCTGAACTGAGAAAATACGGGGTGAACGACAATGTTCTGGATGAAATAGGCATAAATGCAACAAGAATGAATGCACTTGCGCTCTCCACATTCTTTCAGGATTCAAATTCAAAGATACCGACAACTGTGAACGATGCGGCGGAACTGGCCAGGATATACAGGTTCACAGTCATGGGCGGCACTGAGCCAGGTCACACAACAGACACCGTTTCGATGCTCCTTGCAGAGAGAATTAACGCACGTATAATGATCAACGCAACTTCCGTGGACGGGGTTTACACCGATGATCCAAAAAAGCACAGCGACGCCAGGAAAATACCATCGCTGACATATGATGAGGCCATAGGCCTTGCAATAGGTAAATCCATAGGGGCCGGACCAAATGTGTTCATGGATCTGACCGCCCTAAACATTGCCAAACGATCCGGGATACGCATATATGTCACAAAGGGAACGGAACTTTCAGAATATGGAAACATTATAAAAAACAGGAAAACTTCAGGATCAGTTATTGGGTGATTCTCCAGCTTTTCTTCATCTGCTGTTGAAGGAGACGCCTTCTGCACAAGCCACATGGGCATTGAATGTTTATTCTGAATTATCAGGAGACATTTATCATTAATAGAGCCTAAAGAGACGCTAACCGGAGGTCATTCTTCAGCACCGGATAATCCATGTCCCTTCCATTAACTTCCCTGTATGCCTCCCTTATGGACCTTGTGATATCATCCATCTGACCATACTTTTCCTGCATTGTCATGTCAGAAAGCCCATCATTTCTGGAAATCTCCATGTAATTTGAGTCCTCTGATTCAATTATTGGAGTGAGCACTATGGCGTCGTCCTTATCAAGGGCAAGCTGCGAGATTATATTTGCAGTGGCTTCAACATGATCCCTGCTGTATTTCTTTCCGCCGATACCTGCCATTACCACAATGGTCACTCCGATGCCGTGATCTTTTATATTATTGACAAGGTTCATTGTTTCAGTCACATTGATGTGTTTGTTGAAAAGCCTTATGACTCTGTAGCTGCCGCTCTCCAGGAACACATAAACACGGTTGAGGCCGTGATCCTTCAGGTCCCGGTAATTTATCATGTTTTTCTTCTTGGGTGTTGTGAAAATGTCGAATGCAGTGAAAACTGGGAGATTTATATCCTCCCTGATCCTGTCCAGAACCTCAAGGAGCATCTTCTGATCAATATCAAGCGCATTGACGTCCCCGAGAAACACCGATCTGCGGCTGGATATGCCCGCCCCGTAGCCATCCTTTACTGCCTTCAGGTGGCTGATGAATTCTCCCATGGATCTTGTGGTGTATTCCCTTGTCTCATAGCCCCTGCAAAGGGTGCACATGTTCCATCTGCATCCGGATGTGACCTCAAGATACAGTGCAGCAGGTTGATCCGGCGGTACCACCGGAACAGCAGAATACAGCGAAAGAAGAGCTTTTGAATCAGCTTCAGCCCACTGCGGATTCCGGGATGCCACCCTTCCGGCAATGTCCACATTGCTGGCAATGTTACCGGCCCTGACCGCCGTGCTTGCCAGCCCATAGGAAAATTCCAGAATGGAATTGGCTTCCTGCGATGACACCGATTCAATGGAGCCTTTATCCCCGTTCGTTCTTATCCTGTAGAACGTGTTTGCTATGGTTCTCCTGTAAGTATTTCCGTTCTTTGTGCATGATATCAGTCTTCCCTCATAATCAAAGCTTGCAGACTCTGCCTTCTCCCTCGAAAATGTTGCCACACCGTCATTAACGCTGAAATTTATGGAACTGCTGGGGTCAGTCATCATTGAAATCTCACCGGAACCAGATCACCGAACTTATGTATAAATTTCTTCACCCTGGAGTATCCCAATCCAGTTTGCCTTCACCATCTCATAAGCTGACAGTATAAATTGAATCAAAATAATGCCCGGATTGTCTTAAAAATTCTTGGAATTCTATGGCAGCCAGAAAAAAAATTGCCATAAAGCACGTTCTCAAGATTGCGGCAAGGCGCGATCTGATCAAAATAAGAAATGGGAATTAATCCCTTATCTCCTTTTCAGCCAGATATGCAGTCAGCAGAAGAAGCCCTGCTGCAAGTGCTGCAAGAGCCCCAAGCCATCTTCCAACCTGTATCCACTGTGAAGAGGTCAGGTTACCGTTTATTATAACAGTCCTTATGGCTTCAGCAGACCATGACACAGGATTATACTGGGCTATGTCAGCCAGCCAGTTAGCCATCATCTCCTTAGAAAACATGGCAAAGCTCACAAACATAAGGGGAAGATTGACAAGATTCACAATCCCGAATATGGACTGCATATTTGTCATCCGGGTAGCTATCACGCTGAAGATTGATGAAAATATGAAAGCCACCAGTATGATGGCGGTGGCAAGCACGAGAGCATCGAGAATTGTGAATCCGTGGACAAATTTCAGGCCGTTCGGTATGAGGTAGGCCGCAATCACCAGAATCACCACCTGTGGCATGATCCTGATCACCGATGAGATTATTTTTGAAAAGACTATGGAGCTCCTCCTTATTGGAGATGACAGAAACCTTCCCATGGGGCCAAGTCTCCTGTCGAAAATTATCTGTGTTCCGGCGAACATAGCTGTGAATAGCCCCATCGTGGTCAAAACTCCACCAACAATGTATGTTATGTAGTTTGGGGCGCCTGAGAGAAGTGGAGATCCGCTGGCAGATGGAAAGAACTTCGTTATATCAAAGGCGCTTCCGAAGAGAGCTATCCAGAAGATGGGCTGAATCAGGCCAGTGAAGAAAAATGTGGGATTCCGGACCCATTTTTTCAGTTCCCTTACCGTCAGAGGCCACAATCCGCTCATGTTCTCGCCCTCCTCAGATTCATGGCCATTTTCCTGGCATCAGCCCCTCCCTCATCATCCCTTATGGATCTTCCGGTGTACTCAAGAAAAACCTCGTCAAGCGAAGGCTTTTCAACCGTCAGCCTCACTGTAGAGAGTTCATGGCTGGAAATATAATTTATAACCCTTGGCAGGGCTTCGTCCGCATTTGCCACCTTGATCCGCACTGCATTTGTTCCAGCGTCAACCACTTCTATCACACCAGGTATGGTTTTCATGACATCAACACCCTTCTGATCAGACAGGGTCAGGTTTATAATGTCTCCCTTAAGCGAACCTTTGAGTTCGGCAGGTGTGCCGGTTATGAGTACCTTGCCATGATCAATTATGGACACTCTGTCTGCCAGTTCGTCTATCTCCTCAAGGTAATGGGATGTAAGAATAATTGTAACTCCAAGTTTTTTCTGAATGTCCCTGACGTAATTCCACATCTGGGTTCTGGTCTGAATGTCAAGTCCAAGTGTTGGTTCATCAAGGAACAGAACTTTTGGATCGTGAACCAGCCCTATGATCAGTTCCAGACGTTTCCTCATACCTCCTGAATATGTTCTTACAAGCCTGTCTGCCGCATCCTCCAGATCGACAAGTTTCAGAAGATTCTCAACATTTTCACGTGCCTTGGCCTTTGGCACATCATAGAACTGGGATACCATCATAATATTCTCCCTGCCGGTGAGGTCTTCGTCCGCTGTGAAATCCTGCGGAACAACTCCAATAATCCTCCTGACCTCCAGGGATTTCTTCACAATGTCATATCCGGCCACTATTGCTGTACCCTTTGTGGGGGCGATCCGCGTTATCAGCATATTTATTGTTGTGGTCTTCCCTGCCCCGTTTGGGCCAGCCAGTCCATATATTTCTCCTTCATTGATTGTCAGATTCAGATCTGCCACAGCCCTGGTGTGGCCGCCGTAAATTTTGGTAAGATTTTTGGTTTCTATTATGGTTGTCAATTCATTTCACCTTCCTCAAATCTTCAGTAATTTTCAATATTCGCTCTACTGTTGATGCGATTCTGTCAAGATATGGTAGCGCTGATTCTTTCTCCTCTTCCAGATAGTCGGCATACCCTTCAAGATCATTTATCAGCCTTTCCATTGGAATGCTCTGAGATGCCTGACCAACCCCGGTGCCGGTTTCTGTCCTTCCAGCATCCGTGAGCTCATACCTGAGATCGGGAAGCCTCTTTATCAGTCCCTCCTTTTCCAGGTTGCCAAGCAGAGGATATATGGTTCCGGGACTGGGACGCCACCATCCCATGGTCTCGGTCTGTATCCTGTCCATGATTTCAGAACCCTTCATTGGGCCCTTGGTAAGCAGCCATAGAACGTAATATCGCATGCCTCCGTGCCTTCTGAAGGATCTGGCAAATGTAAAGGCTGAGGTATCCTCGGACGAAAAATTGTGTGATCTGTCCCTGATGTTACCATCCCCCAAATTATATCGAAATCGATATCGAAAATATGTATTTAAAAACTCTGTGTGCGCAGAAATCCATTCCTCCAGTCACAGTGTATCCAGTCATTACCGAATCTCTTGTCTGTGCAGTGACAGGGCCTCGGATCCACAGCGTGTGCACGAATACGAATTCCATCCGGGCACGCGAGCGGTTGCCCGCTGCACCCGGACATGAGTCAATTATCGGAGTTCAGGCATACTGACATTGTGTTCAATGAATCAGAAGATCTGGTAAAACTCATAGAGAGAAATCACCGATCAGTTCCAGCTTATCCTTTCTCTTGAGACTCACGTAAACAGTAAGCACGATTATTGCAACGACCCAGACCATTGCACCGTAAACTCCATAAATATACGGGGCACTTAGATTGAAATAGACTGCAACAAATATGGCGAAAACCAGTGTAACTGTTGAGATGGCAGGAATGAGGACATGCTTTACAATGCTAACTTTCTTATTGTTCTTTTTCAAAAACCTGTAAAGTGACGTATTCGTGAGTATATGTATCATGTATGAAATTGGGCTCTCCAGTATGAGCAGGAACAGTGAAGCGTACGTAAGAGCATTGAACGGCTGGTTGGGATAGAGCCTTTCAAACACGAGACCTGCAGAGATCACCACAACAAGGGATATGGCTGCAACTATTAGTATTGCAATTTTAGGCACTCCGGTACGATGATCAAGGTCTGATATACTTTTATGTATAACATTCTCCCTGGAAAGGGAAAACAGAACCCTGCTTGCATTTGTGCCCAGTGATACTGTGGCGGTGAAATAAGAGTTGGCAACCAGAATAATCATGAGGATCATTATGAGTGGACTGAGAATTCCAAAATCGTGCTGATATATGAGCAGAACAGGGTACGCTGTTGAAGTGCCGAATGAACTCATGTTGAGATGTCCCCACGCAATAACCTGAGAATATGCGGAAAGAATAATTGTTACACCAAGTATTGCGATGGTTGCGAGGATTGCTATGGGAACGTTACGTTTGGGCCTGCTGGTTTCCTCAGCAATGGGCAGGGCACCGCCGATGCCGACGAAAGTCCCTATTGCATAGATCATCATTGTGCTGACCAGCAGTGGATCATTACCCACAGGCGCAGGAGTAAATGGCTGAGCTGACAGTGCACCATGAAACCTCACCAGTAGTGCAATGGACGTAACAATGAAGAATGTCACTTCTATTATAATGGCATAAAAAACATACTTCAGCGAAGGTTTTATCCCGGCGTAAATGAGAGCAGTCACGAATACAGTGAATGCCACAATTATTGGAATCCACAGATAGTTGGAGAAGGGAAGTGTGACACCGAGCTCAGGAAGTATGCCGTAGATGAAACCAATGAAACCAAGCAGCCCGAATCCCGTGAAGCTGAGCATCTGGTAAGTGACATAAGAAATTGCAGTGAAATATCCGGCTGAACTGCCAAGGCCCCTTGAAACAAAGGTATAGTAACCTCCGGAGCTTGATATTTCCTTTGAGAATTCATACATTGAGAAACTCATCAGCCCGTAAACCACAAGAGACAGCAGCAGAACCAGCGGAATGGCAAATGCCCCGTTTGGATACGTACTGCCGTATGTGAAATACATCAGAGCTGCGGTGGAAGTGACATACAAAACTATTGTCCCTGCAGGAGCGTTTAAAGCTACAGCCTGTGAAATGGCGTGTCTCAGGCCAAGCTGATCTTTCTTCAAGTGCTTCAGAACTGTCCCGGTCTCTTGCACTTTTGGGTTTATGGTTGCTGGATATTTGAAAGTATGTTTCAGGACAGCAAAATATAGTTGATATCATATACTAGTGACTGCCTGTTGCAGTATATATTATAAAGATTGATTATTGCAGCCTCCCCATGATCTGAATGGACAGAATCTGCCATGAAAAACAGTGTCATTTTCACTCCGAAAATGAAAAATCATGTCAGACACACTTCAATTGCCTGTGTTTGACACATTTTCGCTAGAAAAAGCTTAATTAATCGATACTCATATTAAATTATAATGCCAGTGGTAAAAGATAATTTTGACAGGCCTGTTTACAGTATGAGAATACAGGTCAACACCACGTGCAATTTCAAGTGCTTTTTCTGCCACATGGAGGGCACAGGGGTGCACTCTGAATTCATGTCCCCTGAGGAAATAGAGAAGGTTGTTGAAACAGCTCACAAGTGGGGTGTGAACAAAATCAAGCTGACAGGGGGCGAACCCACTCTAAGGCGCGATATCATAGATATCATAAAGAGAATAAGGAAGCACGTTACAGGAAATATCTCCATGACAACCAACGGGATCATGCTGTCCAGGATTGCGCAGGACCTGAAGGAAGCGGGACTTGACCGGGTAAATATATCACTGCATTCCATAGACAGGGATAAGTTTGAGTTCATAACAGGGGTCGACGCCATTGATACAGTAATTGATGGCATAAGGGCTGCCCACACTGCTGGGCTTTCGCCGGTAAAGGTTAATTTTGTCGTGCTGAAGGGGCTGAATGTTGATCAGATTCCAAGGATGATGGAACTTGCGGCCAGAGAGAATTTTGTCCTCCAGCTGATTGAGTTTGAGACAACGAGGGAACTGGAGGATTCTGAGGAATTCCGGAAGTATCATATGCCCCTTGATGAGATTGAGAGGGAAATGGCCGGGAAGTCCGTGCGGATTGAATTCAATGACCTTCACCACAGGCCGAAGTATCTGGTACCTGTGAGTGACATGTTTGCAGAGGTTGAGTTCGTTAAACCAATGAGGAATGCTGAGTTCTGCTCAAACTGCACCAGAATAAGACTCACATCAACCGGAATGCTCAAGCCCTGCCTCATGAGGAGCGACAATTACCGGAATATCATTTCTCCTCTGAGAAACGGTGATTCTCAGGAGAAGCTTGACAGTATTTTTATTTCTTCCGTCAAGGACAGGGAGCCATACTGGAAAAAGGAAGATGAGGATGAGATTAAAAATCAGATATTTCGGATCAGCAAGCGATGATGCTGGAACTGCCGAAGAAACCATTGAAATCCCGGACGGATCAGGCATCAATTCGGTTCATGCCAGAGTCGCCGAGATACATCCTGCAGTCGGGAAGAGATGGAGCAACCTGCTGATTGCTGTGAACCAGTCCTATGTTTCCGGAGATGCTGCATTAAAGAATGGTGATGAAATAGCGATATTCCCTGCGGTCAGTGGAGGATAATTATCAGAAAGTAATCCGTTCCGGGGCTGAATAGACATTGAAACTCCTGCCGCGCACGAATCCCAGCAGTGTTATCCCAAGAGTTTCGCAGGTCTCCACTGCCAGGCTTGACGGAGCAGATATTGAACTTATTACAGGAATGCCGGCCACAGCAGCTTTCTCCACAATTTCAAAACCTGCACGCCCGCTCACCTGCAGGATCACGCTGTCCAGTGCTTTGCCATTAATGACTGAATAGCCAATCACCTTGTCAACAGCATTGTGACGTCCCACATCCTCGGCGGAGCAGACTGCCGAGCCGTCACTCGTGAAGAGACCTGCAGCGTGTATGCCTCCAGTGCTGAAAAATATCCCCTGGGTTTCCCGGAGGGCAGCCGGAAGGGAGGCGATAATTTGAGCGCTGACCCTGAGACCTGAACGCTGTATTTTCCCAGTTCTGAGGTATAACATGTCTATACTTCCCTTTCCACATATACCACATGAAGAATTGATATACCTTCGTCCACGGTTCATTCCTGGTTTTATTTTCAGGTTCTCCGCAAGTGTTACCGTTATGCTGTTGTTGTGAGATACTCCGTCACTCCCTGTACCCTCCAGGAATGATATATCACTGTAATTGCTGATAATGCCCTCCGTGAATAGGAAACCAACAGCAAGGCAGTCATCCATCACTGGAGTTCGCATTATTATGCCTGCATCAGTCTCATTTCCATGCATATCCTTAACTGTTATTTCCAGAGGCTCCTCAATTGTAACTGTGTCTGTGAACTGAACTGACCCTCTTCCTGCTGTAACCCTGAGAGCCTTTGCTCCGGCCACACCGGAATGCGAAATATCAGCAATCACTTATTTTTCCTTCCCTCGGTAAAACCCTTAGCCATGGACAGGAGAACCCTGACTCCTGCACTAACATCAGGATCCTTGAGCTGCGAACCTATCTTCAGCAGCCCCAGTGGCCCCTCTGCCTTCAGGCGGTCCGCATCTTCCACAGAATGTGCAGCATTCTCCATGAACGGCCTCAGCCTGTCTGGATCTACACGGGAAAGAACCGTGTAAATGGAGAGCAGATTCCTGAGGAAGCGCATATTGCTCTGGCTTGTTGCTTCCTCCACAACCACATCTGTGATCCCCTGATAATTCTCCACCAGCGATTTCAGGAAAGAGATCATGCCAGTTTTATTTGCCGCAGCTATGAGTTCAAGAACTGCTGAAATATCCTGCGCATGACCTGCGATCTGTTCCAGCACTTCGTCAGGAGAAATAATCCCTGTTTTTCCATTTTCTTCAATTTTCTCAATCATCTTTGCCATTTTATCACTCCGTCGTCAGTTTTTCATAATCCGCCCTGGACCACTTTTTCTCCACAAGAACACCATTTTGAGGATTTCCTGAGAAATTCCTCGGGTTGGATGCAGGGAGAGGTGAAGGGCCCTTCTTCCCGGGAACCTTTTCAATCCTTACAGGAAGCTCCTTGTATGCAGGTGTATGAGCAGTGCTGTCCATATATCTGCTTGTGAGCCTGTTGATTGCAGAATCTCCAGATGAATTCATTGGCATGTACATTTCCCTGCCTGAAACACGATCAGATACCAGTGCAGTTACGCGTATCTTGCCCCATTTTGAAATGACCCTTATGCTGTCTCCGGTATCGATTCCACGCTCCTTTGCAAGTTCCGGAGAGATTTCAATGAATGTGCCGGGAACCTTTTCACGTATGCCTGGCGTTTTATAGGTTTCATTTCCCTCGTGGAAATGTTCCATGAGCCGGCCGTTGTTAAGATGAAGATCATATTCCTCATCAAGAGACAGCGGAGGTGTATACTGCAGGGGATAAAATCTGGCTTTTCCATCCGGGAAATGGAATTCTTTCCCGTAAAGGAACGGAGAATCTGAACCATCGGGGGAAACCGGCCACTGCTGGCTTTTAAATCCTTCCAGCCGATCATACCTGACTCCTGAGAACATTGGAGCAAGGGATGCCGCTTCATCCATTATCTGAGAAGGGTGGGAATAATTCCATTCCGCACCGAGCCTGCGTGCTATATCCTGTACAATAATCCAGTCAGGCCTTGTGCCTTCAAGTGGTTTCATAACTTCATAAATACGCTGAATCCTCCTCTCTGTGTTAACGAATGTGCCTTCCTTTTCAAGACTGGCAGATGCAGGAAGTACAACGTCAGCGTACTTTGCAGTCTCAGAAAGGAAAAGATCCTCAACAACCAGAAAATCAAGTTTCTCCAGCTGTTCCTGAATGAAATTTGAATCTGATCCTGTCTCCAGAAGCTCCTCCCCGATCACGTACATAGCCCTGATCTTTCCGTCTCTTGCACCTTCAAGACATGTGTTGTTATCCATTCCCGGTTTTTCAGGAATGCTGCATTTCCACGCCTGCTCGAATTTCTTTCTTATCCCTGGATCGGCAACACTCTGGTATCCTGGAAGATAGGCACTCATTGCACCAAAATCGCTTGCGCCCTGAACATTGTTATGTCCCCTCAGGGGGTATGCGCCTGTTCCCCTCCTGCCATAATTTCCTGTGACAAGCAGAAGGTTTGAGATGGCAGTTGACGCATCGCTTCCCATCTGATGCTGTGTTATGCCCATTGCCCAGAGGATTACCATGTTCTTTGAGGAGTGAATTGTCTCTGCAACCTTTATGAGATCAGATTTCTCTATGCCGGTGATCTCTTCCGCGAATTCTAGGGTGAATGCCTGCAGGCTCCTTCTGTATTCATCGAAGCCATTTGTTCTCTGAGCTATGAAATCTTCATCCTCCCATCCCTGGTCGATTATGTACTTTGTTACCGCACTGAGCCATACAAGGTCTGTGCCGGGATTCGGATGTATGAATATATCTGCCCTGCGGGCCATTTCGTGTTTTCTCAGATCGGAAACTATGAGTTTCTGCCCATTCAGCTTGTGTGCTCTCTTCACACGCGTGGCCAGGACCGGGTGAGATTCGGCAGTATTTGTTCCCACTGCTATGACAAGATCCGCCATGTATATATCCTGTATGGAGCCGGCATCGCCTCCGTAGCCAACGGTCCTCCAGAGCCCGGTGGTTGCAGGAGCCTGGCAGAATCTGGAACTGTTGTCAACGTTGTTGGTGTTGAATACCTGCCTTGCCAGCTTCTGGACAAGATATGCTTCCTCATTTGTCCCCTTTGAGGATGCGATGAATTCGATTGCATCCCCGCCAAAATTATCCCGGATTTCTGCAAGTTTCCCTGCCACAGTGTCAAGCGCTTCATCCCATGAGGCTTTCCTGAAGCTGTTTCCGTCCCTGATAAGGGGCGATGTGATCCGTTCGCCGCTGTTAACAAAATCCCAGCCGAATTTGCCCTTTATGCAGGTGGATATACCGTTAGCCGGCGATTCTGGCTGTGGCTGCACCTTCAGTATCTCCCTTCCCATGGTCCACATTTCGAAGGAACAGCCAACGCCGCAGTATGTGCAGACAGTCTTTGTCTTCTTGATCCTTGATTTCCTCATCTCTGATTCTGCATTGCTTACCGCCATTATTGGAGACATTGTGATCTCGGGCTCTATGGACTTCACTGCATCGATCATCCTGAGTTTAGTCTCCTTCGGAATACCCGTCAGGAAGCCTGCTTTGCCAAGCATGGACTTCTCCATCAGTGCATTGACCGGACATACCGTTACGCAGTGACCGCATGAAACGCATGAGGAATCGTTTATGGGGACATCATTGTCCCATATTACTCTGGGACGATCACGGCTCCAGTCTATCCTGAGGGTCTCATTCACCTGAACATCCTGGCAAGCTTCCACACACCTTCCGCAGAGAATGCACTGACTTGGATCATATACATAGAATGGATTTGTATCATCAACCTGATATGGTTTTGGCTCAAAGGGATACTTCTGCACGCCGATGTGCAGATCATGCACTGTGTTGTGAAGCGCACAGTCACCATTGTTATTTTCACATACAGTACAGTAGAGATCGTGGTTGTGCAGAATCCTCTGTGTTGCTTCCACCTGGATTTCCTTTACCTTCCTTGAGGAAAAGTCGACTTTCATTCCTTCGGTGACAGGAGTTGAACATGATCTGACCATTTTCCCATCTGCTTCAACAATGCAGGTATCGCATGTCCTGATAGGACCAAGGTTTGGCTGGTAGCAGATATGCGGAACGTCAATGCCATCTGCCATCAGTGCCTGAAGTATGGTCTGTCCCATAATGCCACTGATTTCTCTCTCCCCCGCCCTGAAATTTACCCTTTCTTCAACCATAATCAGCCTTCCCTTTAAGTGATCTGAATCAGGAAATCCCAGCCGGTTTATCCTGATTTTTCAGTTAAAAATTACAGTCGATTTTGCTATTTAATTATTTTTGAAACCATACGCATATGAATGCATATTAATAAGTGAATTGATTCGATTCGGCTTCGCAATATTTTTTACTCCGACCTGCCTGATCCGTTTATGCTTATCAAAATCCAGGATGAACCCATTGATTACAGTGATCTCATAGAAAAAATGCGGAACGAATCTGTTGGATCAATCGTAAGCTTTCTCGGTACTGTACGAAACACATCAGTTAACATGAAAGTATCCGGACTGGAATACAGCAGCTACAGGGAGATGGCACTGAAAATGATAAAAGAAATTGCGGAAGAAGCAGTAAAAAAGTACAGGATAACGGACTACGCCATAGTTCATCGCCTGGGAAGGCTCAGCCTGAAGGAGGATTCTGTTGCCATATGCGTTGCTTCCGCCCACAGGAAAGAGGGGTTTCGCGCCTGCGAATTTATAATCGATGCCATAAAGGAGAAAGTCCCAATCTGGAAAAAGGACCTTGTTGCAGGCGGTGAAGAAAAATGGAGGGACTGATAAATAGCATCGTTCATGCAGGTGCATTCCATGGGCATAAATGAATCCATGAATCTCCCGTGGTCATCATAAGGACGCGAATGTGCTAATATCTTTACCAAAGCCTGGTATTTTTCAGTAAATATTATTCCATAATGTTGCCGGATTCATCCATTTTATTCCTGATGCCAGTGGCATTCCTGTAATCCTCTTCAGTGTTTATATTGAAGAATGCATATCTTGAGAATTCAGCGGCATCGATGTATACGGGCTTCATCGCATGGATCATTGCAATGAGGTTCTTCTGCGGCTTCAGTTTTCCGCTGTAAATTGCGAACATGGGTTCAATCCTCCCATCCGGATGACGCGGAACAGCTGCCCTTCCACTGTAATTATCAAGCAATTTTTTCAAATCCCCTAGAGTGAAGAAGGGCATGTCACCACCCACAAGCATAAAAGCACCATATTTCACAGTTAGCTCAGAAACAAGCTCCATTATATTGCTGGAACTGTCAGGCACATATGGGATAGGTATACTGACCCTTGAATACACCTGCACCTCCATGACAGCACTCACTCTGTTAACAACTGATTCCAGTAATGTTGTGCCACCAATCTTTAGGAGATGTTTGCCTGGAAGTCTTTCAGACATTTTAACCGGAATTATACCTAACATATTCCTCCATGATCAATGCATTAATACAATTTAACTGATGAACGCCTGCCATCTGATTTTATCAGTCAAAATTTTATGGTGTAATGACATGCAACTGCAATGATTAATATTTCTGAGAAGGGAATTGTGAGAAGATTTGCAAGGGCCTCCGGCAGAGTCAAGCTGGAGCCGGAAACAATAAATCTCATAAGAGACCACAAAATCAAGAAGGGCGATGTGGCAGAAGCAGCCAAGATCGCGGGCATAACAGGTGCAAAGGAGGCGTGGATGCGGATGCCCTACTGTCACCAGATTCCACTGGAATCCGTTGATTTTTCATTTGAGCTTGATGCAGACGGTGCCAGGGTGACGTGCTCCGTACTTGCCAGCTGGAAAACGGGCGTTGAAATGGACGCACTCAGCTGTGTTTCATCCGCTCTTCTCACAGTGTGGGACATGGTGAAGTATCTGGAAAAGGATGAGACAGGGAACTATCCTCACACAAGGATATACGATATTATTGTAGAGGAAAAGGAGAAAGGTGTTGCACGATCATAGAATTTCAGGATTTGCTGCCTCCTTTCATGTGATTACATGCAGCAGCACCAGAACCGTGGAAAATGATGACTCTGGCAGGGGAATCATTGACGTAATCAGGGAAAAGGGCCACAGGATATCAGGTTATGAGATAGTGGATGATGACATGGAACTTATCCGGAAGGCTGTGATTTCCGGCCTTGAATCATCTGATGCAGTAATAATCACAGGTGGAACAGGTATCACTTCCCGGGATGTCACAATTGAAGCAGTCCGTGGAATTGCAGACTATGAAATGACAGGTTTTGGTCACGTTTTTGCTCTCATATCGTTCCAGAAGATTGGAGCTTCTGCAATAATGTCCAGATCAGCCGCATTCATTGTGAAGCGGAAACCTGTGTTCTGCCTTCCCGGATCGCCGGATGGCTCAATTCTGGCTGTTTCCAGCCTCATACTGGATCAGATTGATCATATACATCATGAACTGGGGAGATAGATGAGCGCTGAAGTAAGGAAAAAAATGGGTCGTTTCAGCAACATTGTTTCAATGGATGAAGCCTTCAGAATGGCCAGGGAATACCGCTGGAAGGGGCTGCCTGTGATGGAAGTGGAAACTGCAAATTCCGCAGGAATGATAGCTGCCCGGACCATTCTGGCACGGCGAAACTCCCCCACAGTCCCTAGAAGCCTCGTTGACGGGTTTGCCATAAAATCGGGTGAGACAGAAGGAAGCAGTGCTGCTGATCCATCCCGTTTCCGTATTGCAGGGAAATCTGAAGCAGGAAAGGGTTTTGATTCCGCTGTCTCAGAAGGCGAATGCGTTGAAATATATACTGGCGGAATTATTCCTGAGGGAGCCGATGCTGTTGCGATGGCAGAAAGCGTTACCAGTTCCGGCGACTTTATCCTCATAAGTTCCCCTGTTTCTGAGGGTGAAAATGTTGCGGGTGCTGGAGAAGACATTCAGGCCGGCACAGCAATAATCAATTCGGGCAGTGTGATAAGGCCATGGCATCTCCCAGCCATGATTGACGGAGGCGTCAGCAATCTGCCTGTATTCTCACCGCTTCGGGTTGGCATACTCAGCACCGGAGACGAGCTGTTTCCGGATGCAGGTGATCATGTGGAGAATTCCGGGATGACATCTCTTATGAAACTTTTTCCGGATACAATAATTAAAACATTCTGGCTTGGCCAGGCCCATGATGATCCGGAGGAGATTGCAGGGAAAATCAGAGAGAGCTCTGGAAAATGGGATATTTTATTGATAACAGGAGGAAGCAGCCTTGGCAGGAAGGATGAGGTTCCTGAATCCATGGAGATTTCCGGTTCCATTAAGGTTTTTGGAGGAATGAGAACGAAACCGGGTAGAACAACCTCACTCTATTCGCTGGATGGCAGACCTGTAATCTCCCTTTCTGGCTTTCCGTCAACATCAATACTGATTGCAGACCTTATGGTTGAAGTGCTCCTTGTGACACTCACAGGAATACCAGACTACAGGATCAGATTGCGGCTGCCAATCGATTCTGACATCAGTACTGGGTCCGGTTATACAAGATTTATTCCCGGAAAACTGGAAAGAAGGGATGGAAGAACCACTGTGGTGCCGGAATCCGGTAACAGGGGCATGCGTCTGAGCTCCCTTCTTCATTCTTCTGGCATAATAATCATTCCGGATACAGTGGAAGGATATCGTGCGGGGGACTTTGTGGAATTCAGGCTGTGGTGAACATCATGAGAAGCATTTACAGGAATCTTGTTACATTCAGGAAGGCCATTGAACTGGTTGAGGCCAATATGCCTCCCGTCATGGAGACTGAAACGGTTTCCATAGATGATGCGCTTGGCAGGATCGTGTCAGAGGATATTTTCTGCCCCATGAACACCCCGCCATTTAACAGGGCAACCATGGACGGCTATGCTGTGAGGTCAACTGACATCGCGGGCTGCAGCCCGGATAAACCGGTTACTCTCGTAATATCCGGTGAATCTTTCATAGGAACTGAACCTCCGGCCCTGACGGAAGCTGGAAAATGCATCAGAATCTCTACCGGATCAATCGTTCCACCAGGCGCGGATTCCATTGTGCCTGTGGAATCAACATCTGAGATTGCGGGAAATGTAATTATCACGCAAGCCACATCCCGCGGTGAAAACATTGCAGAAGCTGGAAGCGATATGGCAGAAGGTTCCCTGGTGTTGGGGAAGGGCCGGGAAATTCAGCCACATGACGTGGCAGTTCTTGCATCCATGGGAATCAGCAAAGTGAGGGTTTTCAGGCGCATCAGAGTATCTGTTATCTCTACCGGAAACGAACTCATAGGTGCCGGTGAGCCTTACTCCCCTGGTAAAATATACGAGGCAAATTCCCACATGGTACTTTCGGACCTGTCCACCATGAAATTTATGGAAACCAGATTTCTGGGACTTGTCCCCGACAGAATGGACGAGATTGAGAGAACTGTCCTGTCCGGACTGGAACATTCTGACATTGTCCTACTGTCTGGAGGCAGTTCAGCCGGTGAATCCGATCTCGTTTATGCCATGGCTGAAAAACTTGTGCCCGGAATAATATTCCACGGAGTCCTTGCCAAGCCTGGCCTTCCCACAGTCTTTGCCAGATCGGGCGAAAAGATAATCATTGGACTTCCTGGTTTCCCGGTTTCTGCTGCAATGATTCTGAGGACCATTTTCCTTCCGGGCATAGCTGAAATGGCTGGAATGACAGGTGAAAGGATCACTATTCACGGGGTACTGGGGAAAAGGGTTACCCTTGAAATTGGAAAGCAGAATCTCATACCTTCCAGAATGCTCCACGGAAATCCCTCAAGAATATACCCTGTGCAGGGACTCTCAGGATCAATAAGCAGGTTCAGCGGTACATCCGGCTATATTTCACTTCCAGGTACAACTAAATTTATGGAGGCTGGAGATCCGGTGGATTTCCATCCATGGAGCCAGGGGTGTTCCCTGCCTGCTGCCGGGATTACAGGTACCGTTGAAAGGCAGAATGCCCGGATCATTCGTGAATTTCTCCCTGGAACAGCAATGGCATATTCATCTCCGGAAGAAGCTGTTGAAATGATACTGAACATGGATGTGGATGCCATTGTCCTCAAGTCAGTGGTGGATTCAGAAACCGGCTCTGCCATTGGAGGCATTCCTGCCAATCTGACTGAAAGCGTCAGGATTTACGAACTGGGAAGGAGAAGCATATGGGCCCGTGGCAGCCCGGAGATTGCCAGTGCTGACAAACTCGAAGGGTATATTGAAAAATGCAGCAGCATAGTTGGCCCTTCGCTGAAATATCTTGAGAACATTATTGGAAAGAACGCCACGGAAAAAAGAATTGTGGCTGCAATCCGGAGGAATGTACCTGTTTATGGTCAGAATCTTACCAGCGGAAATCAGCTTGTTCTGGTGGAGGGGGATCCTGAAGAAGTAGATGGAATCACTGTCATGACCTACGCTGACCTGCTTCTGGTTCGCACCGGTGCGTCCCATATTATCCATAAGATGGACGCTCGGTTTCGTTCGGAAAAGTCCGGGAGACGATGAAACTGTTTCGCATACTGATCGCAGGGCCCAGCGGTGCGGGAAAAACGACCATTTCAGAACAGATCATAGGCACTCTGTCCCGTGAAGGGATCAGAGTTTCATTCATAAAGGATATTCCTCATGACGATGCGGATTTTGACAAGAAGGGGAAGGATACCTATCGTGCTATTTCCAGGGGTGCTGTAATGTCTATTGGCAGATCCCCGTCAGGGTCCTTCATTAACATTCGTGGCAATATGGATCTCGATAAACTGCTGCAGATTGCTGAAAACAGTTCCAGTGTATGCATAGTCGAAGGATTTGCCAGTGAGGCCAGCTCACTGCACTTTGATGCCAGCATATATCTGAAAGTGGATCAATCGGAAGTGAAATCATCCGGTGCCCATGCACAGGTGAGATCAGATAAGGGGAGAAGAGATTTTGACCTTGAGCATGGAAGCCTGGAACTCGTGGACTTCATTGCATCACTGGTTCATGGAAATGAAGAACATGAAAGAAATTCAGAATAATTCGGTGATGTCTGCATTGCCGGGGAACCACGGATCGGCTGAAGGAATTCTTTCTTAAAAATACTTTTATGCAGGGGTGAAACAAGTATGGTTCTCCTGTTTCCATCACCATGTCAGGATAAACAACCGATATCATCCTTCCTGATATCAGTTGAAAATTGAACCCATGTGCTAAAGTATGGCTGAAATAAGCAGCCACAATAATTATACTGGAATGATGCGGGTACCTGATCAGAGTACCCTTGCAGTCTTTATTGCCACAGGCGACAGAGGACGATCATTCCTGTCCCTCTTAACGTTGCTTATGGAATCAACAACATCCATGCCTTCAGTAACCCTTCCAAAGACTGGATGCTTTCCATCCAGGTAGTGATTGTCAACCACATTTATGAAAAACTGACTCCCGCCGGTGTTGGGTCCTGCGTTTGCCATGGATAACGTACCCCTGGTGTTACTGTACTTTTTGTTGAATTCGTCCTTTATGGTATATCCAGGACCGCCCATGCCAGTGCCTTTAGGATCCCCTCCCTGAATCATGAAACCAGGTATTACCCGGTGAAAAATAACACCATTGTAAAATCCCTTTTCCACAAGTTTTTTGAAGTTGCCCGCTGTAATTGGCATATCGTCGAAGAGCTCTATTTTCACATTTCCCATGGTTGTTTCCAGTAAAACAGATGTCATAGCACTCCAGTAGTCCATTATGGTTAATTTATGTTTTCGCAACTCACCGGCAGATTTGCTTTTAAGCTTTGTTTTCCAACTGAAGGGCAGATATTTTAATCTGATCTGATTATTAGAGGAATGTATACATATTGAAATACGGAGAAAAAAATGACACAGAATGTCAGGATGAAAAGTTGCATGATAGTTCACGAAGGCAGACAGATCTGCATAGATCCATCCATTCCTTTGCTTTCAGTTCTGGGGAAAAAATACACCATGCTTATTCTTGGGGTCCTTGGCAACGTGAACCATGGCAGTAACTTCAATGAAATACGCAGGGTAATACCTGGATCAAGTTCCACCATGATATCAAAGAGACTCGCAGATCTCACCGATCTGGGTCTCGTGAAAAGATATGAGGCTGATGGGCGCATCATGTATTCACTCACTGACCTTGGTATTACTGTCAGGAGGGACCTTATACCTATTTTCAGTTATATGGAGGAACATCCGCATTGAATGCAGGAAAAACAAATTATGCACATTCTGCATGTTCCTGAGAAAATATGCTGAAACTTACCGGTGTTTCAACTGATCCCAGGTGGTGATATTTAAATGGCGGATAATTCTGATTCCTTCGGGAAAAAAAAGGTCATGTCTGATGTGAGCCCGAATGAGATCAGGGTGCTCAGTTACCTTCACGGACGGAATGACGTACTGGAGACTGAAATTTCCATTGAAGGCCTCGGCGAAAGGGAAATATCCAGTGCAATATCATGGCTTGAATCCAAAGGGCTTATTGATGTTTCAAGGGAGGAGCGCACTGAATACAGCCTTACCGACGAGGGCCTGACATTCCTGAATCAGGGGCTTCCTGAGGAGAGGGCTCTTGAAATTTTAAATGAAGGCCGGGCAACTGTTAAGGCAATTCTTGATGAACTTGGAATGAACGACGGAAAAATTGCACTTGCCCAGCTTGCCAAACTGGGCATCAAGCCATCAGGGGGTGTCCTCCATTTGCCCGAAAATTCCCCACTTCCCCACCTGAAGAAAAGGAGACAGTTCCTGGAGAAGATCAGAAATGGGGAAACATCACTGGACACTGAAATGCTGGAACACTTCCGGAAAAGGGAGAATGTGATCAGGGAGAAAAAGAGGGTGGTTCGTCATGTCCGCATAAACCCCGCAGGAATCAGTGCCGTTGAGGCTAATTCCGGCAACATGGAAAGGATCGGTGCGCTGACCCCGGAAATAATACAGTCAGGAACCTGGAAATATACACCATTCCAGAGATACGACATGAACTCAAGGGTTGAACGGATTCCTGGAGTCGGGATTCATCCCATCTCTTACCTCAGCAGAATGGTAAGGGACATATTTCTGCAGCTTGGATTCACAGAGATGTCAGGGCATTACATTGAACATGCCGCCTGGAACATGGATGCCCTTTTCATTCCGCAGGACCACCCTGCCAGGGATATGCAGGATACCTTTTACATAGATTCAAGCACTGATCCGGGAATCGAACACCCGGAAGTCCTTGAAATCTTCAGGAAGGTGCATGAAAAGGGCATAAGGGGTTACACTGGGTGGGGCTATACATGGTCAGAGGAGAAAGCCTCAGATTTGCTGCTAAGAACCCACACCACAGTGAGCACAATCCGGTATCTATACGAACACAGGGAGGCACCACAGGCGGTATTCTCTGTCGAGAAGGTATTCCGTCACGAGAGCGTGGACTGGAAACATCTGGCGGAACTTCACCAGATAGAAGGAGCCTACTATGGAAAGGATGCAAGCCTTGCCTCTTTGAAATGGCTAATGCGGGAATTTTACAGGAGGCTTGGTTTTACACAGCTCAGATTTATCCCCTCTTACTACCCATATACTGAACCAAGCATGGATGTGATTGTAACCATCAATGGAAAGGAGATGGAGCTCGGAGGTTCAGGAGTTTTCAGGCCAGAAGTCACCAAACCGCTGGGCCTTAAGCATCCCGTCATTGCCTGGGGGCTCGGCCTTGAAAGACTTGCAATGATATATTTCGGGCTGGATGACATACGGGAGATCTACCAGAGCGACATAGACTGGCTCAGATCATATCGCGTGAAAATCTGAAATATTTCCGTTCCTGATGCCATACGGATAAATCAGCCTATTTCGGAGTAAATGACAGACCTCCTCGCTTCTCTGCACAGACAACGCATATTCCTGCGGATGTCATATGCTGTGCGCAAACCGGCTCATGGCAAACCGGGCACAGGAATGAGGCGGGTCTCCCGCATATATGGCAGAGCCCCAGCATGTTCACAAATTTGTATATCCCTGTCCCTCATATACATTGGTGCTTGCCAATGATAGACAGCGCAACAGGTAAAGACTGGCATAAGATCAGCGAAATTTCAAAAAGATCAGGATATGAGGACTATATAAACAGGATCGGCCCATCATACCTGGATAGCGGGCATGTTCTCGTATGGAAAGACAACGCGGAAATCAGGGGATTTTTGAAACTGGAATACCTTCAGGATAATTCAGCCTGGATGAGTGGGCTAAGGGTAGACCCTGACTTCCGAAGGATGTCCATCGGTAGCGATCTTACCAATGCGGCAATTGAACTCGCTGTAAATTCCGGAGCATCATGTGTAAGAATGCTGATCCATGATGGCAATTTTAAATCTTCAGGTCTTGCCATTAAACTTGGATTTTACAGAGTTTCAAGATTTGCGTTTTTCAATGGTATTCCCGCAGGAGAAAGCATAGCAGTTCCAGAAATCCCTCACGAAATTGGGGTTCAATACCTCAACACTGGATGGACCTTCATCCAGTACCGATATGTGAATGCAG
>JAVYSG010000009.1:0-11254 GCA_038729325.1 Thermoplasmataceae archaeon
ATATTTACTGATTTTCTGTCACTTTTTGTACTGAATGCAGTGTTCCTGAGAAGTGGTTTTCTGCGGGCTTTTCTTGCGAATTTTTCCATATCAATGATCAACGTGACTGCCTCAGCACTCACTGCATCCTATGCCGGCACAATTCTTCTCACTGTCCTGCTCATATATCTCGGCTTCTTGGGTGCCTATGTCTTCATGGGCATGGGGCTCAAATATTCCGCATCTGCCGCCGCTACCAGGAACCGCGATGTTGTTGAAAGGACACCAAAAACAAAGGCGCTTCCGGAAACTGAACTCTTTATTAGATCGGCATGCCCTGACTGCGGCAACACAACCTTCCATGTAAACCCTGACATGAGCCTTAAATGTACAAAGTGTGGTAAAGAGATTCCCAGAGATGCCATGGAAGTTCCAAACGTAAGGGTAGAACTGAGAAGATCCTGATGAGTGTGAGGTACCGGTTGAACATTAATTAATGCGCCGTTTTTCAAATGATTTTATTAACTTCTGAACATTCCAAGCAATTACTTTTGTGAAAAATTATACCTGTTTGAGCCCCTAAAGATGTCTTCCACAACGCAGGCCTAAGAATCAATTCTGAATCAGGAATAAACAAAAGAATCTCAAAAGTTGCTCGGAAGCCTGGAATTAAGTGATAATTCCCTTAAGATAAGATATATACCATATGCAAGCGGCATTATGAAAAGCGGAATCAGTGTCCATATGCCATAATACTGGAACAGAACATCCTCGCCCAGAGATCCAACGATAAAACCAAACCCAAAAGTTGATTCATAATAGAATACCCCGGTCTTGGTATCCGATGTTTTTGAAATATATGCAAGGACCTTTGACATGCTGATTGAAACTCCCATTCCAGAGATTGCTGATACGGCAACTATTATGGGGAGAGTTACCTTAAATGCAAGGAATAAAGAAGGAAACAGCAGCAATGATGAAATCGCACCGTACTGCCATATTTTGAGATCTGGCACGAAGTTCAGCACAATGAAGCCGGCAGCAACAACCGCCCCATAAGTTGCCGTCACTCCGCCTATTATGTAATAAGGGAAACCAGCAGTCTTCAGCAGCGGTTCAACGACAAAATACAGAAAGCCTGAGAATATGCCTGCGTAGAACAGAGGGAAGATGTAAGTCAGCCTTGGAGATTCCCTGGATGCAGTTTCCTCCTTATATTTCATCCGCGGTGTGGTGGCCATTGATATGGCAAAAGCCGCAGCAGCTATCAGGAACACATATTTGAATCCGTAAATGTCAATTATAACCCCCATAATGGCGGGTGAAGTTGCATTGGGGATTCCCCATGCAATAGAATATTTTTCTGCATTTCTGGAACCCTGGAGAGAACCCAGTGAAATCTCGCTGGATATCCACCATGGCGCCTGGAAAAAGCTTGCAATTATGGCAATAGGGAGAAAATAGGATCTGTATCCGAAGAAGAGTGCCACAGCCATCGCCAGGAGTATTGCAAGCGGCACACTGACTCCAGCCCTCATAAGCCTTGAACCTGCCTTCCGGTATATGTAGGCAACAACCGGAAATGGTACAGAGCTTGCCAGTCCTATGATGCCTATGAAAGTGTATGAAAACCCGAGACGTTCGGCTATGAGAGGAAAAGTGAAGCTGAGTCCAAGCCAGCCAGTGCCAAAGGCAAAACTGCTTGCAATCAGCCTTGCTGAATCACCATTCAGACCGTTCCGTGGCACAGAGCGGTATGGCGGACCGGGCTATAATGCTGATGCTTACTGTATTCTGTCTATCCTGACCCCATCATCTTCATAGAATGCGATTATGTCGTCTTCTTTCAGGCCAAGCCGTTCCACAATCTTCCGTGGGAGAGTTATCCTGAAAGACGAACCTCTTGATGATATGTGTGCCACATCCAGAAGTTTCTTTTTCTCCATTCATAGGTATTGTGACAGGAAATATAATCATTGTATCAGGTAAGATAGCTGCTGTTGAATGTCCGGACACAGCGATCAGCCAGCATGACGGCAAAAGCAGTATGCAGGAAACGCTGACTTTTTATATCCTGAAAAGCTTCTGGTTAGAACTTCAATGGTAACTAAACCTGCCAGAATGTATAGCAAAATTACGGGGCCTGCCTACACGAGAAGAGAGTTTATGGGCGGTGTTCCTTATCCGAAAATAACAAATTTCGTTCAGGGAAATCAGAAAAGGGATTTTGAAATAGAGTTCAAGCTCATTGCAAAGGAATCATGCCAGATAAGGCATATAGCACTGGAAGCAGCAAGGGTGTCTGTTAACAGGAAGATGCTTGAAGGATCTAGCGCAGACAGTTATTTCCTGCAGATAAGGCCGTACCCACATCAGGTAATAAGGGAACATAAAATGGCTACTGGGGCAGGAGCAGACAGAATATCAAGCGGAATGAGGGCTGCCTTCGGCAGACCGGTTGGAACCGCAGCCCGCGTCCATGCGGATGACATCATAATGGTGGGGCGGACATCCCCTGATAAAGCCAGAAAAATGAGAGATGCACTTCACAAAGCCTCGATGAAGCTGCCTACTCCATGCCGTATCGAGATATCAAAGGGCAAAGATCTCGCTGGTAAACTTGGTCTTTAATTTCTGATGGAAAGGGAGAAACTTCAGAATTTTTTACAGTCAATTTTTCCTGAGATAGATTTAACTGGTTCCCGTATAGATACACATGGATGGGACAGCAGGGTTCTTTTCCTGCAAAGCGGCAGAGTTGTAAAGTTCCCACTTGTGGAGAACCCCGGAAAACTGGAAAGAGAATACTGCATCCTTAAGTCAGTCAAACCCCTGCTTGGCAGTCTCATTCCTGAGAGAATTTCTTTTGTTCTGAAGAAATACAAGGGTGAAGAGTATGGTGCCCTTTCGTACGATGCAATAAGGGGAATTACAGTTGACGATGCAGGCCCAATTTCAAGAGATATGGAAATTTCAATCTGGACCCAGATGGAACGTGTACTTCCTGCAATCCATCACCATATGCCGCCATGCCTGAGCAGGTGCGGAATTCCTTCAACGGGGAGACAGGAGTGGCGTGACTTTTATATAAGATTCCTGCAGGAGATAAAACTACAGGTTTTTCCGATACTGAGTAACAGGTTATCAGATTATCTGGAGAGCCAGATCATGACCTTCGTTGAAAATGATGAAAATTTTGACTTTGTACCAAGACTCATTCATGGTGACATCGATCCCAGAAATCTGCTATGGGACTCACATTCACTGAGAATATCAGGGATAATTGACTGGGGGGACAGCATGATTGGAGACCCGGCCTTCGATTATGCCTCAATGCTGTTCAACGAAAGAATAGGACTGCAGCTCATCAGGAACCAGCGGGAACTTTCAGGTTGCTGCCCGGAAAGGAGAATCGAGTTCTACCACAGAATGGTTCCTGTATACTGGATTATCTATGGTCTCCGGAATAAAATGGAGAAACTTGTCAGTGAGGGAATAAAAGAACTTGAAACCCGGAAGAGATTCAGAATCCCATTCCTCTGAATCCGGATTCAGTGAAGTCCTCAGAAAAGAGACTGTGGTGTCTCCCTTGAGCCTATAAAATCCTGAATAAGTTTTGCAGCAAGCATTGACGTGTTACCATTGTCGTAAACTGGCGTCATTTCGACTATGTCAAAGCCAATTATTCTCTTGGCAAAATGTGAAATTAATGACCGCACATCAACAGCACTGAGGCCGTATGGTTCCGGGGTACCAACTCCTGGCGCTTCTGAAGGATCTATGCCATCCATGTCTATGGAAAAGTATATTCTGGCAGGATTCTTTGATTCTATTTCCTGAATTGCAGCCGTAATACCTTTCAACCTGACTTCGTTTGCAGTGAAGAATCTTACTTTTTTCCATTCCTCTGATCTGTATTCCTCCTTGGAGACAGACCTTGTTCCTATGGAGAATATCTTCCCGGCCCCAAGGATTTCAAGTGCCCTTCTTGTGACGCAGGCATGGTTCAGCTTATTTCCCATATATTCATCTCTGAAGTCCGAGTGGGCATCTATGATGATCATTATGGTATCAGCCGGTAAATTTCGTACCGCACCTACAGTAACTGAGTGTTCTCCTCCAAGCATTACAGGCACCTTGCCTGATCGCATAATCGTGCCAGTGACCCCTTCAACAGTATCAACCATTTCCGAGACGTCTTCACCTACCTGCAGGTTACCCATGTCGCAGATACCGGCGGACTGGAAATCCACGCCGTATGAAAACTCAAATGATTCAAGGTTATCATAGGCCAGTCTCACTGTATCAGGGGCGAGCCGTGATCCACGCCTGAAACTTGAGGTGCCATCAAATGGCACTCCGAAGACAACATATCTCGCCACTTTATAGGGTGACACAGCATCGGCAATTTTCCTGAATGAGAACAGATCATTCAGTTCTGGAACATTATCTTCCTGATGCCCATTGTCTCCCAATAGGATACCTCCGTCCCTGGTTTTACCCGCTCAATTTCCGTCGCATCAAGCTGAACAACAAAGGTTTCAAAGGTCTCTGAATCCATCAGTTGAGCTTCGTTGTTTGCAACTGACAGAACCTGAGCGTTCTTCTTTTCTATTATGGGCACCTTGACCTTGTGCTTGACGGGATAGACTACACTTCTCTTCTGCCCGTCAAAGACACCTATGGCGACTATTCTCCCCTTTGCCTCACCGTGTTTCCCCGGTTTGGACATTGTAATATCAACTATTTTGCACGGTACATCGTCTACAAGCATGTATCTTCCTACTTTGAGTTCCCTAACTTCGGCTTCCTGCCAGCTCATGTGATTCTTTTCGTAATGACCTCTCTCTTTATATATTTTCTATTGCGGAATCCGCATAATAAATGAGAAAATTCAGTTGTAATCTGAAGGCTGCAAATCCTCATTCTGAGGAAGAAGGAGTGAGCCGCCCCTTTTCAGGAATTCTCCGTTAACCATCACGTCACTGATGCAAGAAGTATCTGCGGAATACACAATATTGGAAACGGCATTGTGTTGAGTTGTGGGTACCATTCTCGGGTTCGCAGCATCAATGAGGACAATATCCGCAAGCATACCTGGGGCTATTGATCCAATATCTTTGCGTTTAAGTGCGGCTGCGGCATTGACTGTGGCCATGTCAAGAAGCATCTGGGCATTGGTTGAGGCAGGGTTCCAGCGATCATTTTTTACCCATATGGAGCCGAATTTCATTGAAGAAATTATATCCTGGGAATTGTTGGAGGCAGTGCTATCCGATCCAATGGTCACAGTGACCCCATTATTAAGATATTCAGGTATTGGCGCAATGCCTCCCACGCCAAGCTTTGCGTTGCTCACTGGATTCCAAGACACGCTGCTTGATGCCTTTGAAAGCAACCTGACTTCGTGAAGTGTTGCCCAGACCGAATGGGCTGCAATGAATCTCTGGTTAAGGAAACCAATCTTCGAAAGATGCTCAATTGGCCTTTCGCCTCCAGAAACCCTGACATAATTGTATACCTCTTCGCGGGTTTCGGCAAGGTGACCATGAATTATTGTATCTGCCCTGTCGGCCACATCACGGGCTGAAAGATACGTTTCATCACCTGCCACATATATTCCCTGGACGCCGATTGCCGGGGTAACCAGATCACCCCCCTTAAACTCGCTTATGAAACGGTCAGCGTTCTTCACTGGATTGCCTTTCTGTGTTGTCTTATCCTCATCAAGAGTATTCCAGGCAAGAAAGCCGCGGATACCAGTTTTTTCAACTGCCCTGGCAATTATATCCTCAGAATAGTAGAGGTCAAGGAATGATGTTATACCGGAATGCACCATTTCCCTTATTCCCAGAATTGAAGAATTATAAATCCCCTTTTCAGTTCTTTCTGCATCCAGCTTGAAAGTTTTTTCAAGGAAACTGGAAAGAGGAACATCATCAATCTGTCCTCTCAGATGTGTCATAGCCACATGACAGTGCGTGTTGATCATTCCAGGCATGGCTATTTTGCCTCTCCCATCGACGATTTCATCCGCGCCCATCTCTTCCGGTCCGGCGTATACGATCCTGTTCCCTTCAATCAGTATATTCCCCTTGAAGACTGACCTGTTGCTGTCCTGTGAAACTATAATTGCATTGAGAATCAGCTTACTCTTCATGAAGCTGATATTTCAACTGAAGTTATAAAATGACCTCCGTCAGAAAAGCATCAGAAATCACTCTTGCAATAATTGATAACTATGACTTCCGTGTTCTGGGATTTAGAAAAGCTGTAAATGCGCATTAATGAATTTCAAATCGATCAAACCCACGAAAGAACGCTGTATGTAGCCGCAGTAAGTTCCTGATTGAATGCAGTTCGGTCCACATCAGATCACGAAGGAAACATGCCATAGCTGTGTTTTCTCTTGTACGCCTGAGTTGCAGGGATTATGATTGCAGAAAACTGCCCACTACCATTGAGGTCTGAAACACCTACCACTTATCAACCTTTGGAAGTTTACCAAGCTTCTTCATTTTTCTTTCAGGCGAACTCCTTACGACGTATATGGCAGTAATGAAAACCGCAAGGGCGACTGCAAGTATCTGGAAGCCCATTGATGATACCATCTGGTCAACAGCAAAGACAATAAATGCTATGATCCCGCCTAAAATAACCGCCATACCAATTCCGCCAAGAGCCTCCGATCTGAACTGCTTTTCCTGCACAAACACAAAATATGAAATTATTGCAACCAGCGATATGATCAGGGTAACCATCATCACCGGATTTATGGGAAAAGAGTACTCCTGCAGCGGGGGCGGGAATCTCTGACCATCAATATTTGTGGACCCTGTGAAGACAAGCGCAATCCACGATACCAGCTGCATCTCATATGCCTGCGTGTAGGCTGCAGCATATGAATATGAATACTTTGCCATCAGGAACAGCACGAAAACCTGATCCAGTAGAGGAAGCAATGAAAGTACCAGATAAGATATGGAACGCTGTACGGTGCCAGACTTTATACCACCAATTGTTGCAGTTACGGAAATAACCATGCTGAAAGTTATGAATGTACGGAGACTGAATGGTATCACAAGATGAGACCACAGTCTGCTTGATTGTATATATGAACTGAAACCAGAGAAGAAGTTTGGACTTCCGCTATTCCCAATATACACTGCGAGAGAAGTGAGTATAAGCATCAGAATGATGAGTATAACCATGGGATTCACATATGACCTGAATCTGGATGGTACAAATACTGAAAAAACAGGCACAAGGGAGAGTATTACAAATGGGACAGGATAAACATCTCCAAGGAGATGCGGGATGACGTAGATGATCAGTACAATTGCCGGGAGCATTATGCAAGTGTTTACGAACGTCCTTAATGTCAGATCCTTCAATTTCATCCCCCCAGGTTCAGTGTGCGGGCATAACCGTACTCGGCCATAAGTCTGAGCAGAAGATCTTTCTCCCTGGCTGTTTCTGTCTTTATGCCTATCCCATTGAAGAAGTGTGAGACAGCCCGGATGTACCTCCTCTGCTTGTTGGCCGTGCTGACCATAAGTTTGCGGAAAACCTCATCGTCGCGCTTCTCCACAAAATCATATCCATCCACAAGAAACAGGTAAGTTGGCCTCCCTGTCTGGTAATCCCTGGGTGAATGTGGATGAAACTGTTCAGGAAAAGACATCGCAGTGATAACGAATACTACGGCATTTTTCTTTATTCTCTTTCTTATTTTGTCCATTGCGGCCTCAATGGAGAAATCTCCTGACGGGCGGATCTCGGCCACAAGCTTTTCGAATTTCTTTATGGGTTCCTCAGACTTCTGTGCAGGAATAAAGTGATCAATGTTTGATGATATCATCTGGAAGCCCACCCCATCTCTATTCTTTATGATGGAATATGAAGCATTAAGAACATTCGTGACCACAGTGTCGTACATCCTCCTGGTGGATGTCCCCTGATTCATGCCACTGCTGTAATCTATGACAAAATAAACATCGATTTGCCGCTCCTCCTCCATCTGTTTTATGAAGAGGTCTTCATAATCGCCACCGCTGTACCTGTTCCAAACAATATAACGGAAATCATCGGATTCAACATACTGCCGCACCCCATAGAAATCATAACCCTGCCCCGATTTCCTGGAATAGTGCATGCCAGACGTGAAAAGGAAACTGCTGAGCCTTTCGCTGCGCTGTGTATAAATATCTGACAGCGCTGGACCTATCTTCACCTCGTCCATCCTCTCAAAAATGGATCGGGTGATGCATATTTTCATCGGGTCCTGCACGTAGGTTATGAGAGGCCCAATTCTGTATTTTCCAATTGCTATGGATTCTATTGAGTATACCCTTTCTACGGTCTGTCCGGGGGATAGTGCGATTTCACCTTCAAAATCCCCATTTGTCCTGAAAACATCCGAAAGAGTATCATAATAATGGAAGGTTATTGTTCTTGAAGTTGGATTAAAGAACCTTACTCTTATCTCCTTAGCCTGGTGTTTTCTGCCATGATCATCACTGAGATACCTCTCTATCCTTATCCTGAACAGATCGGTTGCTGTTCCCTTATTGAAAAGTATAATGTCCGCAGCTATGATGAAGAACAGTACAAGTGAAAATATTATGAAATACCTGTATCCAAAGAACAGTGCCTCCAGAACAGCACTTGTAACTGCCGATATCAGAGCATAGCCGGACTTCTTGATCATTTCGGTGTCGCTACCTGCGATATGACTCTGTCTATAACCCTGTTGACTGTGCTCATGGCATCTCCACCATTTTCCAGCAGTGCCTCAGGTCGTAGTATTATCCTGTGGTTCAGAAGTTCATGTGCCAGAAATCTTACATCCTCCGGAATCACGTATTCACGCCCATTAAGCATTGCGTTTGCCTTGGCTGCCATAAGATACTTTGCTGTTGTCCTGGGGCTCGCTCCAACAAGTATGAGGTCGTTCGTCCTCGTTGTGCGAATTATATCAACAATATACGTTATGATCTCATCGCTTGCATAGATATTTGAAACCTCTTTCCTGAGAGAAAGAATCTTATTAGAATCAATATCATTCTGCAATTCCTCCTCCGGCAGGGAGAGAGATTTCAGTATGCCCATCTCCTCCTCCCTGGATGGGTAAGTAAGGATATATCTGAAAAGAAATCTGTCCATAAGGGCCTCTGCAAGTGGAAATGTTCCCTCCTGCTCAATGGGATTTTGCGTCGCAATTACAAGGAACGGCTCTGGAAGGTTGTAATCTTCCCCTCCCACCGAGACCTTCTTTTCTTCCATTCCCTCCAGAAGGGCAGATTGCACCTTTGCAGGCGTCCTGTTAATTTCATCTGCAAGAAGCACGTTTGCAAATATTGGCCCCCTCCTGAACTCGATCTTTTTGGCCTCAAGGTTGAAGACCATTGTTCCGGTAACATCCGATGGAAGCATATCTGGTGTGAACTGGATTCTCTTGAAATCCATGCAGAGGTTTCGTGAGAACTCGCTGGCAAGCATTGTTTTTGCTAGCCCGGGAACACCCTCCAGAAGAACATGGTTATTGCTCAGCAGCGCGATGAACATGAACCGGACTATTTTTTCTGACCCTATTACCCGTTTACCAATGGCAGTTTCTATTCTCCTTACTGTATTCCTCAATTCCCCAACATCTACAAATTCATTTTCAGTCATAGTATACCTTCATCCTCCTGCTCAAATTCAACAATCTGGTTCTTGGCTTTCCTGAGCCTGTTGTACAGGTTAAGAATCTCATTGAATGTCTCCTGCCTTCCTTCAGTACCACGCTGTTTCCTCTTTTTCCTGGTGGAGTGGGACATTGCCTCAAATTTGTTGAAGCGCTTCATCAGAACCCTGAAATATTCATCATATTCCCTCAGGTAATGAAATTCCTTTTCCATGGGGTCCAGAAAATGGTGAAAGTCGTCTGCCTTTACTTTTTCTGATTCCAGAGCAAAGAAATCGCGTGGAATGATGAATTTCTCCTTCTTCTGTTCAAGAGTTGGCGGACCGTCAATCTTTGAACTTCGTCTCTTTACCTTTACCACTGCAGAAGTGAGAAAAATGAGAATAACAGGTATTATAAATGTAAGGAGAAAGAGAGGATTATGCTCAACACTGTTCACGAAACTTGTAAAAAGCTGCGGCCCGATTGCGCTCAATCCTGAAGATGCCTGACCTACTCCCGTCATAGATCTATACCTTTACGTCACTGTCTGAAAAATACAGCTTCATTATGTCCATGTAATTATAAATTTCAGAAAAACGGTTTATGAGATCATCGCCATCAAAACTGACTTCCTCTGCAAAACGTGCCGGTTCATAGAAATTTAAATAAAATGTTAGCAGTTTCCTCAGCGCCTGAGCACGATTTTTTGAATCGTCTTCTGTGGTGACTATATCATCGAATGCCTCCAGGATTGTGAAGCTGTCCACGTATCCATTCTCCGGAACATTTATCTTCATTGATGAGAGTTCGTTCATGAAAAAATGTCTGTTACCCTCAGAATCAGACATTCTGGCTCCGAAAAACCTTGAGTAATCCTTTTTTGCGGCCTGAAAAGTTACCTTTGCTGCACCTACAATATCATTCTCTCCAATGAGCTTCTTTGCCTCCAGAACAGGAGGAATGTCTCCTACAGTCTTGACCTCCACAACTGTTTCCACGTTTTCAATTGTGGGACCTTTAAAACGTGATTTCTGTTTTCGGGGCTTCTTTCCGTTATCCCCGGAGACTTTTCTTGCATCGGTCTGACCCTTTACTACCTTTTTCGGTTCCTTTGAAAATAAAGACATGCTATCATTCTCCCTTAAGCTCAGTCGAGTAGTATCCAACAGAAATGTTGGCGTATTCTGGTATACTCTTCATATCATTATATGTGTAGTCCAGAAAATCAATATATAATGAGCTGTCCCCCGTTCTTAAAATTGCGAAATAATTCGGCAGGCTTATATTTTCTCCTGACACACTAGGATTGGCGATCATTGACCCGTCTATGGCCAGATTCACGTTTGGTGTCGTGTTTGCGCTTTCAGTTATGTTTGTCACAAGTATTTCTGACGCCTGATTCCAGGAATAATTTGCATAGAAGCTGTCAGCTTTGCTTTCGTATGTCCATTCCAGTGTGGTGAGATTCAGGGATCCGCCTGTTACGCTGAATGATTCGTTCCACATGTAGACCGTGCTGTTGAGGGTGAAAGAAGATTGGTTAACCAGGTAGCCAGCAAGATTTGCGTCAAAAATAAAGTTGCCGGAATACAGCGGTATGATTGC
>JAVYSG010000009.1:11354-18155 GCA_038729325.1 Thermoplasmataceae archaeon
ATTTCTCCGGTGCTGTTTACAATATGGACTGTAAAATTAACTGGCGCATCTGAATAGCTTGAAGCCTGAGAGGGTGAGCTTGCATTAATTGCCGAAGTCACATTTGCCGGGCTGATACCTGGCAGCCCGGTACCTGAAGAAGCGGACCAGTATTCAAATCCTGGCCCTATGTCAGCAGGTGTAAGATTAACGCGCGGTATTGTGGTATTCCCTGTCAGGTTGATTTCGACTGTCCTGTTCAGGTAACCGGGTCTGGAAAAGTGCAGATAATAAGTGCCGCCCAGTAGCCTGCCTGAAAAATTCCCCGTTGAGTTGCTTGAAAAGTTAATCACGGGAGAGGATCCCGGAGAAACTCCAATTCCAATGCTGACACCGGTTATTCCATTTCCCGATAGTGGGTTTCCCACTGTACCGCTGACGCTGAACAATCCGGATGATGTGTTAACTTGGAATGAGCCCCCCTGATTCTGCAACGAACTCATGTTGAATTCTGGAAACCTTGAAGATTCTATCACCAGATGATATTCTCCTGTGTAGCTGAAATTCACCGAGAAGTACCCGTCCGCATTTGTGCTGAACTCATAATAAGAATAGGTCCCATTGACTGAAGTCAGGGCAGTAAAATTGAGATCAGCAAGTTTCTGTCCTGTCTGATTTGATTGCAGGTAACCGTCCATAACCTGAACCGGTTGCTGAGCTTCCGGAGTAATGGTATAATTTACCTTCGACAGATTATTACCCATTGGAACCGGCGGTATCAGAATGTTTGAGCTCTGTGCCGGTGAATTAGCCCAAAACGGGTTTTTTGATTCCATAGACTGGTTATGTGTTGTATTTTTAGTCGCAGTTACATTGGCACCAGCCGTAACATACTGGTACCCTGAAAATTGCAAAATGTTGGAACCGTATGTTGCATCGATTGAATAAAAACCATTTGATCCTGTTTTTACCGATGTTTTCAGAGTGCTTGAATAAACTGTTGCGTTGGCAATACCATATCCAAGATCATTTCTAACATATCCTGAAATTCTGTATATAGCCGATGTGATGGGATGAAGAAATATTGACTCATTTTTGATGGTTGATCCGCTCACGGTTATGACTTCAGGCGATGTAACATTTGAGAAACCTGGCTTTATTACACTGATCTTATATGTCCCGTTCACAATAAACTGTTCGAAAGACCCAGAAAGAGCGGATGAAAATGAATACTGACCATAATATCCAGTCAATTTGATTGCCACATCACCAACTGTACCGTTGGTGGAAATGGTATTCCCTGAAACATTGTATTTTGGTGACTGCGGCATTGTGACATTAAGCCAGTATACACCCGATGACGGTATGAATACATCCAAGTAAGTTGTGCTGAACTGGAATGCCTTGAAGGCAAATACTCCGCTTCCCGCTTTCATTACCTGTATGCTGTAAAATCCGCTTGAATTGGTTCGTGTCGAAACTATTACTTCCATTACTGCCACATAGATTTTCTGGTCTGCAAGGGGTGTTTTCCCGGTAGAGTTTTTTCCATATGCATAACCAACCATGTTAACGCTTGCATTTCCCGTAGGACTGAAGCTCGTAACATTCTGGCCAAGTTTCTGGGAGTTGTACGTCTGGTTGCCAAATATGATTTCAGGAGGGGGCTTTACATTTTTAGGTGGGTGAATTATCAGCGTAGCTGGTTGAGAAGGGTAATCAACGTTGAAGAACACGAATACGCTTGATATGAGGAGTATCCCCACCAGCAACAGTGCAACTGATTTTGCCTGCAATAATGAACCAGATATATGATATATTTTAATGTTTGCTATGATGTATGTAACAATTTCATTATTCCACAGAGATCATTTCGAAAATAAGTATATATTTATAAATTTCCGGGATCAGTTTCTCACTTTCACCGCAACACCCTTTTTGAGTGACACCATTGCGACGCCGGGCATTTTTGCGATACCGACGCCCATTACCTTACCTGAGTGCGCAAGTACAACCTCATCCTCCTGCCTTACGTCTTCCGTGACAGATACAACACCCACTGCGTACACACTGGCAGTGGGCTTGAAATCATCAATTTCCACGACGAACTTATTGTTATCAAGGAAAACTGAACCGGAAGCTTTGTTTATGGTAAATTTGCCCATGGCTGGGTTATAAACAAGAAACGGTTTACCATCCAGTGTGAGCATTTCGCTGTTGTAATTTCTCACGATCCTGCACTTTTCAACATATTCCCGGATCCAGCCCCCGAACTGATAGCTGGCAATCTGCACATATGGTTCAATCTTAAGTGATCTTGGTGCGGCAATACCCTGATCTTTCACATAACCGGCGATTTCATCCCTCAGGCTGACAATGGAGGCGTCTCTGTCTTCGGTCCATTCAATATTTACTGTATCATATGGAAGAACATCGCGGATAAAGTCAAGATCTTCCCCTACGAATGTGAATAATTTACTGTATCTGTTCCTTGCCAGATAGTCTGAAAGAATGTCCCTGATCATGACGCGCTCGTCTTCATACCAGTCGCCTATAACCGGTATGTCGTAAAAGCGAGCAGGATAGGTTGCCTCAAGCTCCCTGGGAACCAGACCCACCGGTGAAGTTACAATTAGTTCATGAATTGAATTCCTGTAGGGAGCCAGCGCCTCAATGATTCTTTTATGTGATTTCGATTCTGAATACGGTTTTCTTGCAGAGCATGGAAGAATCAGTGCAATATCTCTCCCATAAGGCTTTGTATACACATCAGAAATATACTGCCTGTACCTGGAGATATCTGGCCTCCTCAGCGATTCCAGTGAGTTGGCTTTTATATAAGGCGTTCTCCGTGGGAAAACTTCTTCACTCTCCTTCCTGTATGCAGAATCCATTATTCTTAGCATCTCGGATGCCTTGGATGAGAACTGGAATTTTTCGACAGCCTCCCTGAGCGTACCGTTTCGGATTGACAGTGACAGGAGTGAAATGATATCCTGTGCGAATCGCAGATTTTCGGCAAATGAATTTTCACTGGATTCGATATAACCGAGCTCTGTAAACTTGATGCCTGCCAGACTTTCCATTCTCATTGTCGAGTCATCGAAAAGCGACACGCCCGCATAAACCATTGCAGGCAGAAGATAGGGATCGGATATCCCCTGGATATAAATGAGCTTTGAAACTCCGTATATTTTCCTGATGGCGTATATTGCTTCCAGCAATTTTCTTGGCCTCTGGATAAGCTGCAGACCATCCGGAAGCATTACGATGTTTTCACTGGCCGGAAAATCGCTCAAGCCATGTCTGGAAGGGTATACAATTTCAAGTGGCACAGTATCTCCACTCGTGAAGACAAGCCTGTTCTCTGTACGCTTTATTTCGCCACCCGGTCCCGTTGTGAAAATATGAGGATAGTGAATATTCCCATCCATGGTGCCGATCCTAGCTATTCCGAAGAAGGCTTCGTCTATGAACATTTATCCCTTATTTCAAAGCTCCTTTATTCAATTTCCCCTCATTCTACTGTGGAAAGGTTAATTAGTCTGCATTTACTCTTGCCATTGAATTCATTGGCACAATCTCTACATAAGCAGGTAAAGATGGAACAGGACAGTATTTCAAATGTTGATATGGTTGTTCCGGGTGACGTCATAGCAACCGCTGAGGAATATGTTCCGGGTAAAAATACATCAGAAAGCGAAGGTAAGATAATCTCTCTTGCTTTTGGGAGCGTAAGGAAAGATGACAGAAATCTGACTGTATCAGTGCAGCCACTGAAAAAGAGAACATCCATCAAAACCGGTGAAACAGTGTATGGTCAGGTATACAGAGTGGATCAGAGAAAAGCATCAGTAAAGATAGGGGCTGCTCTTGATCCTGAAACGGGCCTGATACAGTTCAATGCAGATGGATATGTCAATTTGCCACAGCAGTACGACAGGAATTCCATATCACCATTGAGGATTGGTGATATAATCAGGGCAAAAGTAATGAGAACAGGGGACAGGGGCTTTGAACTTTCCATCAATGGCAGGAATCTTGGAGTCCTTAAGACACTCTGCCTCAGGTGCAGGCTTCCAATGGTGAAAAAGGATGGTACACTTTACTGTGAAAACTGCGAAAAGAGTGAAGTGAGAAAGGTGGCTGAAGATTACGGTGAAATAAATATAGTTGGGGATGCATGATGAAAAACAATATTGGTGGGAATATCAAGGACGTGGAGAAGCTGTCAAATGAAGTAACTTCCATGAGGAAGGAGCTTGATGACGTCAAGGAAGTCCTCAAGGGTCTTATTCAGGTGATAATGAGCCGAGAAGAGGGCCTGGATGAGGATGAATATAACTGAGGGTTAACTATGATAATGCCTATGAAGATGCTTGAAGAGAATCTGAATAAACACGTAGCATTGCTGCTTAAGGACAACAGGGTTCTGGAAGGAGTCCTGTCCGGTTACGATGAATATATGAATATGGTACTGGATGATGTACAGGAGAGCGATGAGGAAGTTACAAGAAAGCTCGGAACTGTCATAATACGTGGAAGCAATGTTGTACGCATTGTCCCCCGGTGATTTATTTTAGTCCACCGGAAGCTGAAAACTATCAATGGTTGAGGTAAACTGGGGCTTTTTCCGGACTTTAACTTTGTATTTTATTGTTTAAGTTTAGTTTGAGGCTTAATTTTCAATTCTCATACCTTCATAAACTATATATTTTGAAATATTCTGATACATAAGGTGATGGTATGTCTGAAGAAAACAGATTTCCACTGATAGGGGAAAAATTCCCCGAGATGAGTATTGAGACAACCCATGGGAACATGAAACTCCCTGATGTTTTCAAGGGAAAGTGGTTTATGCTGTTCAGTCATCCGGGCGATTTCACTCCGGTATGCACAACAGAATTCTATTCGTTTGCCAGAAGATTCGATGATTTCCAGAAGCTTGGCACTGAACTCATTGGACTTTCCGTGGATAGCACAATCAGCCATATAGAATGGGTCAACTGGATATCTGCCAATCTCAAGGTGGAAGTCCCTTTTCCCATAATTGGAGACGCAATGGGAAGGGTTGCAAACAGGCTTGGCATGATTCAGGCTGAATCTACATCCTCAACAGTGCGCGCAGTGTTTATCGTCGACCCAAATTCCACAGTGAGACTTATAATGTATTATCCGCTGGAAATTGGCAGGAATGTTGATGAACTTCTCAGAGCCATTAAAGCACTTCAGATGGCAGATAAGTACAAGGCAGCAGTTCCGGCAAACTGGCCCTACAACGAGCTCATTGGTGATAAGATTATCAATCCCCCACCCAGGAACGTCAAGGATGTACCTGCACGCATGAAAGAATTTAAGGGATACGCCTGGTGGCTGACTTACAGGGATGCGCCGGAAAGTGATGTCCAGGAGATCAAGAAAATTGTTAAATCGAGAGCTGAAAAATGACTTTGCCATACTGGCGTTTTGCGGGAGGGCCGGGACCGGGAATTGAACCCGGGTCCGGGGATCCACAGTCCCCAAGGATACCCACTACCCCACCCCGGCCATGGTACCTCTCCTGATTTTAAGCATCTTAATTATTGTTTTCATGTCAGGCCGGCCAGAGGCTTACGAACAATATTGAGAACAAAAGCCTCCATCCTTGATTTGAATGAAGTGCGAAACATTAAGACCGACTGAAACTCCGTCTGAATCAGAAAGGCCGGTCGTGTGGGATTTGGAGTCTGAAAATCCGCTCATAAAGTACAGGAGATGAAGCGGGATATATTGAATGCATGAAAAGGAGCAACACTGTCTGTGAAGCAGGAAACCCTGATTCCACAGGATGTAGATGGGGTCAGACCACTACATCTGTTGAGAAGAATACCGCCGGGATTCGCATGTATTCCCTGGTATGATGGGAATACATCCTCGGCACAAGGATGCTGACTTTTTCCTCGCGCTTAATTTTACCTTTTGCAGAAAGAAATTCCCTCACAAAATCAGTCGACTTTTCATTGTGAATGGAGTAAATATGACTTGAGAATTCCACGGCCCTGGAAAGGAAAACCTGGTCGGAATGCGGATTGACGGAGCCGAATGGTGGATTCATCAATGTTGTGTCAACCCTTTCCTTCATCTCATAAACATCCGAATGTATTACAGATACCGGGTAATCCCGGCAATTCCGAACAGCCTTTGCCGCCTGGACCGGGTCTATCTCAAAAGCAACCACATGATACGCACCAAGCATTGCTGCAGCACAGGCAAGAACACCGAATCCACAGCCAAGATCTGCTACCTTCTTTCCCAGAATGTTACCGTCAAGGTATGCTGTAACAGCTACATGGGCCGCCAGTGATGGATCGGTTGGATATTGTTCAAGAGAGTTATTGAAACTTTCTGGCTTCTCAAGACTCTGAAGTTTAATCTCAAGGTCCTTCTGAGACCTTATGCGGAAGCTCATCTAATGTTCTGGCGAACCAACTGCCAGATCAACAACTTCCCTGGCCTTTCTGGCTGATGCTTCTTTGGTCTCCCCTCTGCTCAAAAATATCTTTTCTATTTTCCTGATAGCCCGCTGCCTTCTCCATGTGCCTCTTTCGTGTGCTGCCAGCACGATATATTCCGCAATCTCCCTGTCGACGCTAATTCCAAATCTTTCTCTGATTTTAATCTGCCAGACCGGGATAAGAACGTGCGGGATTTCCCTCAAATTAGCAGTTTCCCTGCGCCCCTCTATAATCCTGTTCAGGTTGTTCTCCTTATTCGGTTTGAGAGGAAGAGCCATTGCCTATAAATGATCAGGTTAGAGATAAAGGTTGTGTAGGTAAATCAATA
>JAVYSG010000009.1:18255-21521 GCA_038729325.1 Thermoplasmataceae archaeon
GCCGTATCTGCAACCGTTTCTCCACGGCCAAGCTGCATGTCATTTGGATTCAGATAAATGGCATGCCCTCCAAGCTGTACCATTGCTGTTTCCAGGGAAATCCTGGTCCTGGTGCTGGGTTTTTCAAATATCATGCCCAGAACCCTGTTATACGTTCCCTCATAGTCCTGGTACCTCTGTTTCTTGAATTTTATGGACAGATCTATGATATCCGCCAGATCGTCCTCCATGTCAAGTACTGAGATTATGTCTCTCTTCATGTTGTCACCTCAGAGGAGTTTTGGCACATCCATTGGATATTCAGCCACCTGGACACCGGCTTCATTGAAGGCTTTTATCTTGGATTCAGCAGTTCCAACTCCCTTTTCAATGATTGCACCTGCGTGTCCCATCCTCTTTCCAGGTGGTGCGCTTCTTCCTGTTATATATGCCACAACCTTCTTCTTGATATGTTCTTTAATGTACTTTGCCGCAAGTTCCTCGTTGTTTCCACCAATTTCACCAACAAGGACGATTTTCTTGGTCCTCTCATCCGCTTCAAACATCTTGAGGACGTCAATGAATGTCTGACCAACAACAGGGTCGCCCCCAAGGCCGACAACAGCACTCTCCCCCCTTCCGCTCCTGGTTATGGCATCCACGATTTCATAGGTGAGTGTCCCGCTCCTTGACGCAACAGCAACGTCCCCCTGCTTGAATATCTGGTTTGGCATTATGCCTATCTTGCATTCAAATGGGACTGTAATTCCCGGGCCATTTGGGCCAATTACAGTTATTCCTCTGACTTTTGCCTCATGTACAACTTCCATAGTATCGTGGAACGGGACATGTTCTGTCAGGATGTAAACAAGCTTTATGCCCTGATCTATGGCCTCAAAGGCAGCATCTCTGACAAAAGGTGCGGCCACTGATATCATTGTGGCATTTGGCTGGAAACCCATCGCATCAGCTACACTGTCCACTACAGGTACTTTATCCTGAAACTTTGTTCCTCCCTTGCCAGGTGATGTGCCTGCTACGATGTTTGTCCCGAATTTAAGCATCTCTCCTGCATGAAAGGAACCCTGGTGGCCCGTAATTCCCTGAACTATAACCCTTGTATTCTTATCTACCATTACTGACATTTAAGCGCCTCCTGCAACTTTTACGACTCTCTCAATTGCTTCCATCATCGTTGGGAAGGATTCAATTCCATTATCCTTCAGTATCTTCCTTCCTTCGTCTTCATGCACTCCGCTGAGCCTGACTACGATAGGCTTCGTTATTTTAAAACGCTTCTTTGCGGCAGCAATTCCATTTGCAACCGTATCGGCCTTTGTAACTCCACCGAAAATATTTACCAGAATAGCCTTGGGATCAGCCTTCAGTACAAGATCAAAGGCGTTCACTACAATTTCCACATCATCTGTACCCCCAAGGTCGAGGAAATTACGCGGCTTCCCCTTGTGCAATGTAAGGGCATCCAGTGTGGCCATTGTGAGCCCGGCACCGTTTGCAATAACACCAATCTGGCCGTCAAGTTCTATGAAAGAGTATCCCTTTGACTGCGCCTCAAGCTCTAGAGGGGTCTTCTCCGGATCTGTTATCTTGATATCCTTATGCCTGAACATAGAATCGTTGTCCATGATTACCTTGGCATCAGCTGCTATAAGGTTTCCCTCAGCGGTTTCAACCAGCGGATTTATCTCAACAAGTTCGCAATCTTCTTCCTGAAACACTCTGTAGAGTTTGCCAAGAATATCCCTGAACTGCGCCGAGAGATTTTTGTCCAGCTGCATGAATTTTGCTGCCTCCCTGCCGATGTAGTCGGAATATCCCAGAAGTGGGTCTATCCTTCTTGTAAATATCTGGTTCTGCGGGACTGATTCTATCTCAACGCCGCCGGAAGGACTTGCTATGAGCATAGGGGCCCGGTCTGACCTGTTGAGTGTTATGCTCACATAGTACTCATGCTTGATGTTAATCATATCCTCAACCAGGACCTTTGTGACAGTGAGTCCCCTTATTTTTGCACCAAGCAGTTCATTCACTGATGACCTAACCTCATCGGCACTTCTTGCAAATTTAATGCCACCTGATTTTCCCCTTCCGCCAAGCAGAATCTGGGATTTTACAACCACGGGCTTCCGGTATTCCTTGATGTCAGATACCTGATCAACCACATAACTTTCAGGAACTGGTACGCCGTATTTTCTGAAGATTTCTTTACCCATGTATTCATAGAGATTCAATGAACCACCACTTCAGGATAGTCCCAAATTAGATAAAAACTTGTTTTAGGTTATCTCTTTCCGGCCCTTACCAGATCTCCATACATGGCAAGAGATGCACGACAGCCGTCACCTACTGCAGTTGCTATCTGGGCTTCAGTATCCTTGACCACATCCCCTGCGGCATATATTCCTGGAACACTGGTTCTTCCCTTCCTGTCTGTCACTATATATCCACGGTCAGAAAGCTCCACTCCGGAGGATTTGAGGAAATCTGTCTGCGGTACAAGTCCAACATAAATGAATACTCCATCTGTATCCACTACAGATTCTTTCTTTGAATTCCTGTCCCTGTACCGGATGCCCGTAACCTTCTTTCGGTCACCAACTATCTCCATGACCTGAGCATTTGTTATGTATTTGATTTTCCTTGACTTAATGCTGTCCTCATATGCCTTTTCGCACATATAATGATCCATGTATTCCAGAACAGTTACAGAAGATGTATATTCGCTCATGCTTATGGCAGCTATGGCCCCAGAATTGCCTCCACCGATCACAGTTACTCTCTTGCCCTTGAAGAGATAACCATCGCATGTTGAGCAGTATGAAAGTCCCCTTGAGTAGTACTCATTCTCACCGGGAACGCCCAGGTGCTTGTGCGATGTACCCGTAGCCACAATAACTGATCTGCATGTGAATTCTCCCCTGGATGTTTCAATTGAAAAGCCTTCTTTTATCTGTTTTACGGAAGTGACCTGCGTGCTGTCTATTATCTGAGAGTATTCCTGCGCATGTTTTGCGAAGTTTGAAGCAAGATCTGTTCCCTTTATGGCCTTGAAACCCAGATAATTCTCAACCAGTGGTGCTTCGGCAGTAAGGCCCCCTGCTACGCTCTGATCAAGTATTACAACCTTTAATCCAGACCTGGCAGCATAAACAGCTGCAGACATCCCGGCTGCACCTGATCCTATTATCACAGCATCGAAATCACGGGCTTCTATTTTCTGGTTTGAGATTGAAAGGTTAAACTCCATGATACTGAATTGCCATACT
>JAVYSG010000009.1:21621-23793 GCA_038729325.1 Thermoplasmataceae archaeon
CCGAATATATCTTACAGCATTGATTCAAATCTGCTGCAGGCAGCTGTCTATGGATTTCTCCTTGTTGTTGGCATACTGATGGCCATAGCAGGATTTGTCCTCACAATTGTCGCACTTGCAATGCGGCCTAAAATGCAGAACCCAGATGATCTAATGGCCCAGTATGAGAAAAAAAATTGACAGCTTCAAATGAAATATAAGTGGGAAGGAATAATTAATCCTCCTCATATGAAAAATTGTGGTTAATTAAAAGATGTTTTGTGTCTTCTCAGTATGGTGGCATTCCGCCCATACCGCCCATTCCACCCGCGCCGCCACCCATTCCGGGTTGAGGAGCGCCACCTTCTCCGCCAGATTTCTTGCTGGCAATGACGTCGTCAATCCTCAGTATCATGGTGGATACTTCCACAGCACTTTCCAGTGCGTGTTTCTTAACCCTGAGCGGATCAAAGACACCGACCTTGTTCATGTCGCCAACGCCGTTTTTTTCTATGTCAATGCCATACGAGAAGTGCCCTTTCTCGTGCTCTGATTTAAGCTGTATCAGGGTGTTTATCGGATCCATTCCGGCGTTTTCTGCGAGCGTCCTTGGAATTATCTCCAGAGCCTTGGCGAATGCTTCTATTGCAAGCTGCTCTCTTCCTCCAACAGAGTTTGCAAATGACCGAATCTTCATGGCCAGATCTGCTTCAATTGCACCCCCACCTGGAAGATACATACCATCTTCCTTTGTTATTGCCACTACCCTTATGGCATCATTGAGGGACCGCTCTATTTCCGATACAACATGATCTGTGCCACCTCTTATGAGTATGCTAACTGCTTTGGGATTTGCACAGCCGGTTATGAATGTCATTCTGTCATCGCTGATCTTCTTCTCCTCTACTTTCTCAGCTTTCCCGAGCGCATCCGGTGTCAGATCATCCAGGTTTGTCACCATTTTTGCACCTGTGGCCTTTGCAAGCTTTTCCATGTCGCTCTTCTTGACTCTTCTGACAGCGTAGATTCCTTCCTTTGCAAGGTAATGCTGTGCAAGGTCATCTATGCCTTTCTGGCAGAGGAGTACATTTGCACCACTTTTCTTGATCTTCTCAACCATTGTCTTGAAGGTGTCCGATTCCTGGTTAAGGAAATCCTGGATTTTGGATGGATCAGTAATCTGCACCTTTGCCTCAATCTCAGTTTTCTTGATCTCCAGAGCGGAATCAATAAGGGCAATCTTTGCATTCTTAACAACAGAAGGCATTTTTGAGTGAACCTTTTCCTTGTCAATTACAAGCCCGTTGATAAACTGAGTGTCGTTGACTCCTCCACCATTCTTCTTGTCAACCTTTATGTTTGCAGTGTCAACAACTATCTTTCCATCCCTGTTCTCTGCAACCGCATTAACCGCCTTCACAACGAGATCGCTAAGGAAATCGCTTGAAAGACTGGTGTTTTTTCCAGAAAGAGCTGTAACGGAAATTTTCTTCAGCGTAGCGTCGTCTGTTGCCTTCAGAGCAACCTGCTCCATGTTCTTCTTTGCTTCATTCACAGCAAGCCTGTATCCATTGGTTATAACTGTGGAGTGCACTCCCTGCTCGAGAAGGGTTTCAGCCTGCTTCAGCAGTTCTCCAGACAGTATCACAGCAGATGTTGTTCCGTCACCTACGGCGCTGTCCTGGGATTTGGCAACCTCTACGATCATTTTTGCTGTCGGGTGGTCAACATCCATTTCCTTCAGGATTGTGGCCCCATCATTTGAGATAATTATATCTCCAATGGAATCAACCAGCATCTTATCCATTCCCTTGGGTCCAAGGGTGGTTCTTATCGCATCTGCGATGGTCTTGGCTGCCTCAATATTGTTTTTCTGGGCATTCTTTCCCTGTTCTCTCTGCGTTCCTTCTTTAAGTACGAGTATTGGCATCTGTCCTGATAACATCTGACTTTCACCTCAAGTAGGCAGATAAATATGTTCTTCAATATAAACTTTTTTAATCGAACCTATTCCGCCAAACCGACCTGCCTTATATTTATTCAATGTTTTTCTTAATATCCCTCAATTTCCGTTCCTTTGTATGCTCTGATTTCAACCGCCCAAGAGCATAATCAGATGTATCCACAAATTTAAGCAGGGAAGATAGCTCAGGATGAACCGAACTTACGGCCCCATACATTTCTGAGGCAATT
>JAVYSG010000009.1:23893-30709 GCA_038729325.1 Thermoplasmataceae archaeon
CGGCTGACTGCTGAAATCTGCCAGTTCCGACATGTAATTTATCAGTTTCATTCCATGATCGGAAAATGCGGATTTAAGAAGTTCGGGGAGCTCATTGCTGAGCTCAGTATAAAGCTCCGATGCAAGTTTTACCGCTTCCGGGAGACGAGTGCTTTGAAGTTTCTGGATGAGATGTATGAAGGATCGGCCATTGCCAGAAATACCAATGTTGGTCAAAGTGGAGCCTGGAAGAAGAAACCTGAGATCATCTAGGGCTCTGGCTCTGACGGCAGAATTATAGGATTTTTCCATGGTCTTCCTATCCGTTTCACCGGCTTCGGATATCTTAACTGTGGAAGAACCCTCTGAAAAAAGTATATCACCCATTGGGTATTTTTTCTTAAAAAAAGTCTGTGCTGTTTCATAGTTCCGGGAATAAAAGTCGAACAGGTCGTTACAGTACTGCTCATAATCAGTCGCCGCTTCTCCCGTAACCCCCGCATTCCGTGCATCCATGAATGGATACTTACCAGATGATTTTCTGTCATATCTGACATATCTGGACGATTTCTCAAGAAAGGACAGGCCGACTCGCAGTTCCTCCATAATTTTGCTTGTTATGTTGCTTACATTCTGAACTGCAACCTGTGCAGTCACAAGTTCAGCAATGGATTCATCCCCATATTCAACAAATACCCTCCTGTAAAAATCTTCGCCTTTTTTCTCGTTTCCTGCGAATTCATTTCTGTAAACTTCCCTGATGTCAAGTTCAGAGGCACGGCTGTAACGTGAGAGAAGTGCCCCTCTGTCTATCATCCTATCAAGTTTGACCAGGAAAACATTTCTGTCAAAATTGGAAAATTCAGTCACAAAAATAGAATATGGGAATGTTGTAAAGAATGTTTGCTTATTCCTTAGCCGGAACGAAATAGACGTCTGTAGGACTCATCTGAAGATTCCTCCGAAACCTTGCTTTTACCTTCATGCCGATCTTTATATCCTCCTGGTCAGCGCCGATGAGTCTGGCCATGAAAAGAGAGTCCACCCCTTCAAATTCGACCATTATGAGGTTGAACGGCGTTTCGGGAAGGAATTTCTCGCTTCCGAAGTAACAGGTTGTATATGTATGTACCCTTCCCTCATTGGGAAGTTCATACCAGTCAGTCTCAGAGCCACACATCATGCAGTGACCCCTTGGTGTTGCATAGGTGTAACCACACTTGCGGCACTTGCTCCCCATAAGCTTCTTCTTCCCAAGTGCCCTGAAGAACTCTGAATCCTGAGCATAACTGTGTATGTAGTCAATTTCATAGTGGGACTTGACTATGAGCGGGTCAACATTGTATACTTCAGTCCCGTCCTGTGTCTCCGGCATTTTCGCATCATAATCTATCGTCATTTAACCGCCTCCATTACTGAAACTGTAACATAAGTACCGGTACCAGCATGGCTGTGAATGAGTCCACGCTTTGCATTCTTGACCTGCAATGTGTCGTCTTTGAAATGTTTCTTTATGGAATGCTGCAGCTGCCAGAACATAAACACTGACTGCATGATTCCTGTGGCTCCAACAGGGTGTCCTGAAGCCAGCAATCCTCCGGAAGGATTGACGGGAACTTTTCCGTTGAGTGCGGATTTGCCTTCCTCAACAAAAGATCCTCCTTCTCCATACTTGCATAATCCAAGGTCTTCATATGTCTGCACTTCCGATGATGTGTATGCATCGTGGAGTTCCACCAGGTCAATCTCGTTAAGTGGATCTGTGATTCCGGCTGCATCATAAGCCTCCTTTGCGGCGGTTCTGCCTGCCCTGAACGAGTGCACTCCTGGATATTTTAGATTGCGATAATCGGATTCCTTCTCGTTGGCCAGCAGAGGCACCTTCAGGAATGGCCTGTCTGACAGACGCATGGTATCTGTTCCGGTTCCTATACTCTTAACGAGAACAGGGTGGTCACTGAGTTCAAATGCCTTGTCCTCGGAAGCCAGAATAGCAACTGCTGCTCCGTCAGACATGGTGCACACATCAAGCCTTGTCAGAGGATATGACACCATTGGGGAATTTCTGACATCTTCCACAGTAAGCTTCATGGGGCTCTGCGCATATGGGTTGTGAATAGCGTTCCCATGATTCTTAATTGATACCTTTGCAAGCTGCTCAACAGTAGTTCCGAACTCATGCATATGCCTCACAGCCATCATGGCATAATAGCCTGTGTAGAAACCACCAACTGGATAGTCGAAATTTGTATCGCTTGCAAGTGCAATAAATTCATTGCCCTTCCATGTGTTCACATGAGACATGGTTTCAAACCCGTAGACCGCACAGACGTCCATTCTTCCCGATGCAACTTCCTCATAGCCTGACTGAAATGCCAGACCGCCTGTTGCTCCGCCGCCCTCAATCCTTTTGCTTGGTTTTGGAGTCAGACCAAGGTAATCCTGAACCATTATACCGGCCATCAACTGGCGCTGGAAATGATCGGAGAAATAAGACGCCACAGAGCCATCAATATCTTTCAGGTCCAGGTGTATATCATTCACAGCATAATCGAAAGCTTTCTTTACTCTTAACCTGAAGTCCATTTCCGGTGTTGCCTTTGAAAATTTTGTCACACCGCCGGACACCATGTATACATTTTGTCCCTTGTGTTTCATAATCAACCTGCTTCCCGATAGGTCAATTTCTAATTAAATTTACTCTTCTGATATATCGGTCAGAATTGCAAACATATTTGAGTATTCTTGATCTGTGGTAGCGCATTAAGATGAAACTCATAGTGATTGGCGGATCAGGGTATATTGGAAGCAACATTGCTCTAAACATGCATGCAGATGCAGTTGCATACTACTCCAGGTCGCGGAATAAGGAACTCGACTCAAAGGGTGTTCAGTGGATTGAGGGCAACATTATGGATGCACAAAAGGTGTCGGAAGCCGTGAAGGACTTTGATACCGTTGTCGACGCTGCTGGTGTGGATAGTGAGAGAAACCAGAAATTTTTCGACGTTCACGTTACCGGAATAAAGAACATTGTTGAACCCCTGCTGAAATATGATACGGGACAGCGGCTTATACACATCTCCTCAATAAACGTCTATTACGGGCAGACCGACTATCTCAGATCGAAGGGAATTGCAGAGGATAATGCAGCCAGAGTCAAGAATCATCTCAACGTAAGACCATCTGTTGTATTTGGCAACAATGATCGGTTCGTGCCAAGGCTTTTCAAACTCGCAGCTGATTCTCCGTCAAAATTACCGGGAGAGGGGAACATCTCGCCTGTTCACATCCTTGATCTCATCAAAGTGATAGAGTCAGCAAAGGATCTGAAAGGCGCAGTAGATGTGAGTTCCAGGGAAAAGATCTCATTTGCAGAAGCCGTAAATCTTGTTAGGGAGAAGAATGGCATGTCCCCCGTGAAGATAGTAGAAAAGGGAATGGGATACAACAGCGCTGTGGAAAAGGTGAAGGAAACCAGAATTTTCGAGGATTATGAGATAGACCGTTACCTCATGAATCTGTATAGGGAAAACACATATATTGACAGATTCGTAAAGGAACCTGTTCTTTTCTCTAACTATTTACGGCAGACAGGTCTCAAAGCATGACGTGTCCTATTGCTTCCCTGTAAACAAATGTTGCGAGTTTCCCAAGATATTTTATGAGATACTCCGGTACCTCCATTGAGAACTCTGGATCCTCAACGCATTTTACGAGATTTGCAAGTGCATTGTTAATATGCGCAGAACTGTTTAGGAGATGTGCAGCGCGCCTGTCTCCCTGACTCATTTTTTCTTTCAGGTCCAGCCATACTTCATCGGCATGGTTAAGCATTTTTCTCTGCTGGTCAGGCAACTTTGATTCAGGATCGGCCATCATCTGATTCAATGTGTCAAGCATGTCGAGAAGCTCCCTGGTAGCCTGCAGCCTGACACCCTCGGCTATGGCAAGACCCAGTTCAGCCTGCGCCATTCGCATCTCTGTCTGATAGTAAAAAACAGGATGCTGCCTCGGCAGTGTCTGTCCATTATATTCGCATATGGCAGTTTTGGGGTCTTCCTCTTCATTATCCGGCATCAAATGCACATCCAGAATAGTAGCCCCGAGCAGATTCGAACTGCTGTCAACGGGTCCAGAGCCCGCTATGCTTGGCCTCTACACCACGGGGCTTCGGTCAAGCGATGTAATAGGCATTTTTAACTCTTTGCCTTCGATGTTAAAGATCGAAGCAATGTCTGGCTGAATCCTATAAAGCCAAATGCCAGAAGCCAGAATATCGCCATACCAAAAGTATAAACTGCTAATTTCGTAGATAGGTAAAAAACCCCTGAAATTCCAGCACCAAGGATACACAATGAATTCAGTCCTAGAAGAACCAGGAGAATATGTTTCTGCCTTGTGGCTATGCCAGTAGCAAGAGCATAAAGGCTTATCACGAATGTGAATGCGCCCAGGAAAATATGAAAGACTAGAACTGGAAAATGCACTGACTGAAGAAGCACTCCTGAAATCGAGGTGCCTTCTGAAATGTAAAATGAACTGACATAAATTCCTGCAACGAACTGGATGCCCAGCAATGCGGTCATCAGTGTCAGGAGCACTGCGATCTTTGAATTTCCTGATCCTTTGTGATGCAACAGACCCCTTAAGATGCGCAATATTAAATATCTTGGTAAATATGAAGAAAGGTGAAGAACTGGAGTGGACACATCTATTTCGCTGATGAATTTCACTGGAAGGATCTGGAAAAAGCCTTTCCTGAAATATGGGATATAATAGCTGGTGAGACTAAACAGAACCAGGAGGAGGCACAGTACGACCAGATAACACTGGAACTCAACCTTGCGGAGATAAGGAAGGATAAGAAACCTATTGGCTACATCAAGGATGGGGCAAAATATAAATGGGTGTTTCCGGAAGACCGGAAAGAGATGATCATCTACAGGGGTGGGCCTTCTGAGGAGATCAGGGATATAGTGGAATCCGTTGCAAAAATCCTGAAAAACAAGAAAATTAAGTTCCAGGTTGATTACGACAAAATGCTACTTTACGAGATAAGGAAGAGAAGAAAGTAAGCAGGAATTATCTTTTTCAGGTAATAATTATATCTTATCCGGCTATTAGGTATGGATGGTCAGCAGAATCAAAGTAGTTAATGACGTAGGCGAACTTGTTTCAATTTTTCATGCCGCTGACAGTGATACAAAAAGGCGGTTACTTCTCGATCTTTCTACCGGCTGGATAACAATGCCTGTCATAGAGCAGAAATATGGGAATGAAGGCAAAAAAGCACTGCTCTACCTGGATAAAATAAAGCTGATTGAAAGCCAGTGGATGACCGGAGAAAATGGTCCGGAAAAGGCATTTCATACTTATTACACAAATGTCCAGATCAATCTTCTGGGAAGCATGAGTGATCTGGCTGATATAATCTACGCTACCACACTTACAGATCAGCAACTCATGGATTTTGAGGATCAGATTGCAGGAATGATTACTGATCCGGAAGGGGTCTTCATTGGTGATGTATCTGAAAAACTTAACATTTCACAGGCCCTTCTGCGCGGTATTGTGAAGAGGTCAAGCATGCTTCAGATCAAGGGATACAAGATTGCGAAGGTCAACACCGCGTAATTCGGATCCGGGTTACCCATGATTACAGTCCTGAGGATAAATCACCGCCCTTACAGGGACAAGAGGATTACCACACATGTTGCCCTTACTGCAAGGGCCCTTGGAGCAGGTGCCATAGTTGTCGACACCGAAGATGAAGAACTAAGGGATGCGGTGAATTCGGTCACCCGTAATTTTGGTGGGAACTTTGTAATAGAAACCGGAAAGAATCCAATGAAGTTCCTGAAATCATTCAACGGGATCAAGATTCACCTGACAATGTACGGCATATCGATAGATGAATGCATAGGGGAAATAAGGGAGAAAGGCCTGCACAGCGATGTAGTTGTGGTTGTTGGGGCCAGCAAGGTTCCATTTGAATTTTATGAAATGAGCGATTATAATGTATCGGTTTCGAATCAGCCCATAAGCGAAGTATCGGCGCTTGCAATATTCCTGGACCGTTACTACCAGGGCAAGGAGTTAAACGCAGAATTTGACGGAAGAATGCATGTTGTTCCCACTGCCAGGGGAAAAACCGTAAAAATAATTCCTGACGAAAGAGAGTGCCTGAACATCCTCAATTCAGCTGGCGCTGATGAAAGGATAACCTCCCACTGTATTTCTGTTACCGGGCTGGCTGTCAAGATGGCAGAACTGGCCCATGCAAATTTAGACCTCGTGAGAGCAGGAGCTTTACTCCATGATATTGGAAGGACCAGGGTTAATGGAATCGAACATGCCGTTACCGGTGCAGATATTCTCCGGGGACTTGGAAATATTGATGATCGAGTGATTCTTATTGTGGAAAGACACACCGGGGCAGGCATTCCAGCAGATGAGGCTGAGAAACTGGGACTTGGGTTTAAAGACCTGATGCCAGTGACTCTTGAGGAAAAAATAGTTGCTCATGCTGACAATCTTTACTCTGGAACAAGAAGAACGTCTCTGGCTGAGGTTATAGAAAAATACAGGAAAAAAGGTCTTGATAAAGCGGCAGAGAGAATAGTGAACCTTCACAGAGAATTATCGGTTGCCTGCGGAGTTGACATCGACAGCATCCAGTGAATACGAAAAGATTAAGAGAACTGAAAAGCTTTCCGTATGCCTTTGCCGTTGTAGCTTAGCTGGTAGAGCACTCGGCTGTTAACCGAGCGGTCGTCGGTTCGAATCCGACCAGCGGCGTATCTCCATTTTTGGTTGACAGCGGCATTATTTCCT
>JAVYSG010000010.1:0-28191 GCA_038729325.1 Thermoplasmataceae archaeon
GTGCCCTGCACCGTTCAACAATACTCGAAATCATTCCTGTATCCTTGGATTCATTTACGGCTTTTACAGAAGTAAGAGAATATGATTGCCATTCTAGAAGCTTTGATTTATCACTGAGCCTGTGACTTGCCTGATTAACAGATATAAGAGATGCAAAAAAGGTGTAATGTCGTTATATACATTATTTAAAATACCGCATTAAGCGTTCCAAAAATTAAGAATTTAATATATAATGAATGAGAAAGCTCCCCATAGCGATTCCCTAAATGGGCTTGGCCGGATTTGAACCGGCGGCCTTCGCTGTGTGAGAGCGATGTCATAACCGCTAGACCACAAGCCCTCTGTTTGGGGAAAATTGAATCGGCATTAATAACTTTGCACTTTTTGCCTAAATTTCTACTTGCAATATTTTTATCCCAGTTCTACATTGGTGTAACGTCCTGGAAATTAGTATATGTGATTAGTGATCATATATGACGACCCGGGACTAAAATTCGTTTAGTCATGGGCCTCGGGATCAGCATCTGATGCGTCATCTGGCAGTGATCTCCCGATCAGCGACAGACGAAAAATTCCCCAGAGGGTCAGCGGAACTACGAAACGTGACTAGCTCCCGTTAAACTGGGGAAAAGTCATTCCGAGGAGTACCAATGGAGAATAGTAACACTCTTACGAAAATGCAAAGCGATGATCTGGAATATGTCGTTTCAACTGTTAAGCAGTACCTTAATGCGTATGATATCCAGGTTACTCCAGTAAACGTGAAATTCCTTTACGTTAACAGTGACAATCCAGACATAGATCATGCTTTTGATGAGATAAGGAAGGAACTTGTCCCAAAGGGGTATATTCCATTCCTGTCGGAAGATGGGGAACATTTCCTTGAGGTAACCAGAAGACCAAACGTGAAGTTCCGCGGAGTTTATGTAAACATAATAATGCTTGCACTTACCCTGGCGTCCACCATTTACGTTGGATCAATATATGCAATCAACTTTGTTACAGACCCACGAGATATTGGGCTCAGGGTTCTTTATGGATTTGTATTCTTTTCACTACCCCTGATGCTTATTCTGGGAATACACGAAACAGGGCACTACATCGTGGCACGCCGGCATAAGGTAAGGGCATCACTGCCATTTTTCATACCGTTCCCGGTAACTCTGGGTACTTTTGGAGCCTTCATCTCGCTCAGGGATCCGATCCCCAACAGAAGGGCCATGACCGAAATAGGTGTGGCCGGACCAATCTTCGGTTTTCTGACAGCACTCCCACTGATCTTCGTGGCATCATTCCTGTCACACTCCTTCCCTGCCCTTCATGATTACAGGATTGGTTTCTTCATAAATTTCCCTCTTATCTACCACATTCTCCATATTGCAACCCCCCACGATGTGCCGGTATTCCCCATGGTACTTGCCGTGTGGGTTGGTATGTTTGCCACTGCCATGAACCTGATACCTGTAGGGCAGCTAGATGGAGGCCATGTTGTAAGAGGACTCCTTGGCAGAAGAGCATCGATTATTGACTATGTTTTTGTGGCTTTCCTGTTCATACTTGGTTTCAGATACGACGGGTGGTGGCTTCTTGCCATATTTGTTGTACTTCTGGGGCTAACTCATCCACCCGCACTTGATGATTATGCAAAGATCAGGCCACTTGACATAGCCCTGGGGATATTCGCCCTCGTGATGTTTGTACTCACATTTACGCCTGTTCCCATAAGCATTCACTGAGCCGGTGCATGAATCATTTAATACTTCCCTGAATATCTTCATTGGCAGATGAACGAGACATACGGGGATTTTGTATTATTTCTCAGGGAAAACCGGGAAAGGATCAGGGAGGACCTGATCATGCCTGAAACGTCACCAAGAAGGGATCTGTACTCAGATTCATTCCGCAGGTATTTTCTTCCACCCCCGTCCGAGAGTTTCGGTAGAAATATATCGGCAACTGACAGCAGTGAATTTGTCAGGGAACTTTACAACGGCAAGAAGATAATCCTTGTGCGATCATACACGTCAGCAGGGAAAACCATTTACAGCAGTTTTGTCCCAAGGGTCATGAATGTGGGCAGGGATGACCTGCAGCGTTTCATAACTATGCTGATGGAGCATTCGGAGCACATGAGTGTGCTCAGCATGCTTGAGAAAGAAAGGCCTGACATGGTGCTGATAGACGGATCAATAAGTGGAAGGATTAACCGCAAAAGGCGACATCTTGTTGCGGAAGGATACACTGAATTTTATAGCGATTATGTGCGGTCTCTGGCCGCAATGCTGGACAGAGCCAAGTCTCTGGAAATACCTCTCGTCTTCATAGCAAAGAGTTCAGAGTCCAGGGTTTTTAAAAAGTTTCTTCTGGGAGAGATCGGGAAGGGCGCATCCGGAAACGACCAGGTAAGGGCGGAGCTTGATTCAGGGCTGAACGACCATTATCTGATAAAATCTCTGGCAACCGGGCCGGGGTATACGACACCAATACAGCAGACATCTACTCTGGGCGACGGTGATTCCGCCAGAAATTATCAGTATTATACAGCCCATATCCTGCCGGATGCAAGAGATCTGCCTCTCAAAGTGGACTTTGTTCTTCCGGACAATGACATGGAATACTCAGGCGACCTTACACAATCCATAATATCCATGGCGTTCTGGGCATATGGCGGCACCAAGGTCCATAATCTATGGCTGGCAGACATAGACCGGCTTGTTAAGTTCAGGAAAGAGGAAGTGGAGGACATTTACATGAAAACATTTGAAAGAGAAATAGGCATAAGTTTCTATGAAACCCGGGGGGAAAGGCGTGCAAGAATCAGAATCTGAGATAGGTTATGTTGTGGGTGACAACACCAGTGAGATGTTCAGATTTGTCATCGCCGAAGATGCTGAAGTGAGGAAGTGGGAATATGTTTACGTAAACACATCAGGCAAAACTGTCCTGGGCAGAGTGGAACGAACCATTTCCAAGAGCGACCTGCTCAATGACAGCATGGATTTCAACAGCGTTGCACGCTATGTTGAAAGCGATCTGAACTACGCTGTGAACGTATGTCTTGCCAGAACACTCGGCTCTGTTGTAAAGCACGATCTTGAACTCTCCAGAGATTTTATCAGGCCTGGAACAGCTGTTTATCGGGCGTCGTCAACAATGCTTGAGGGCATTTTTGGATTCGGCACCGAGGAGGGGTTGAACATCGGATATCTGGCTGACAGGCCCGATGTCCATGTCTCTGTGGATGTAAGAGGAATGCGGAGACATGTTGCAATAGTTGCACAGACAGGGGCAGGCAAGAGCCATACTGCAGGTGTTCTGATGGAGGAACTTTTGAGGAAGGGTGCGTCCATCATAGTGCTGGACCCACATGCTGACTATGTCCTGATGAGACGAACCGGTTCGGGATCATTCTATAACGGATCCATAAGAGTATTCCGGACCCCTCTCAGCACTGGTAGATATGATTCATCACAGAAGGGTATAGTTGATGAGTTCACACTGAGGTTTTCAGATCTGGAAGCGGATGATATCTCTGAGATTATGGGCATTAAGGAATCGTGGACAAACCTGAGGAAATCTGTGGAAACCACTGTAAAGAATATGCATGGAAGGAGAGACTTTGATGATTTTGTGAAAACTGCGGAAGCGCTGGAACCGGAGGATTATCACAGAATAGCTGGCAGAATCAGGCTTCTCTCCAAGGTCAGGAGCATCTTTTCGGATCGAACCACTGGGCTTTCAGACTATCTCGCGCCGGGAATGATGTCCATCCTGGATCTCTCAGGCATGGATCAGTTTCTTGCCGGATACTTTTCATATCGTGTGCTCGATGAGATATACGATTCCAAGGTCACGTCAACCTATCAATTTCCAGTGTTTGTGTTCATTGAAGAGGCTCACAATTTCGTCCCACCGGGAGCGCAGACGCAGATCGCCCAGATCATCAAGAAGATAGCATCTGAGGGGCGAAAATTCGGCATTTTCCTTGTTGTCATCACGCAGAGACCAGGAAAAATAGACCAGGATGTTCTCAGCCAGTGCAACTCCGAGATCATCCTGAGAATAACCAATCCCCTGGACCAGAGAGCCATACTGGAGAGTGGTGAGGCAATAAGCCAGGCCGTGATTGACGACCTGCCTTCACTGAATGTTGGTGAGGCCATACTGGTGGGACAGTTTGTAAAGGTACCGGTTAACGTCAGAATCAGAGAGAGGGAAAGCATGGAGGGCGGTGGAGACATTGACGTTGTTGATATGCTCCGCAGGGCCCGTGAAGAACGTGACAGACGCAACGATCCAAAGGCAGAGAGGCAGAGGATTTCACGCCTGCTTGGTGATTGAGATGATCAGATTTCTCCACATGTCAGATACGCATCTGGGCAGCAGAATATACATGAGCGATGACAGGGAACAGGATTTCTATGATTCCTTCGACGAAGCCATGGATATTGCAATTAAGGAGAGGGTTGACTTCATAGTGCACTCAGGAGATCTTTTCGACACTTGGAGCCCAAGTAACTATGCACTCTCGAAATTCAGGGATTCTGCTCTCAGGATGAAGGAAGCAGGAATTCCCATGTTCCTTATCATGGGTGATCATGACCGCCCAAAGCGAACAGACTATCCGGCGGCAGAAATATTCAATTTCCTTGGAATCAGGCTCCTTGGAAAGGAAGGTCTGGAACACGTGGTCCATGAAACTGGGAACGATCAGGTGCTGATAGCAGGAATATCAAACATGAAGGGGTTCAGGCGCAATGCACTTATTGAGGAGTATCACAAGGCCGATGAAATTTCAGGAGCTAGCACGAACTCCATACTTATTTCTCACCAGGCAATAACAGGCTACCTTTATGATGAAGCATGCGAGGCCAGGCCTGAGGACCTTCCTGTGAACTTTTCATACCTTGCCTTTGGCCATGTTCATGACTGGGCACTTAAGCAGAACCAGAGGCCAGTGTTCTCCTATGCCGGATCAACGGAACTCAAGAGCACAAGGGAAATCCCTGCCTTCATAAAAAACGGGAAGTCGGTGAACATTGTCAGCCTGGAAGATGGAATTGCCACCGTTGAAAGAAGAAAACTGACCTCGGTAAGATTTCAGTATACCATTGAAGCCAACCCTGCGGATTACCAGGAAGAAATAGACAGAGCCATTGAAAAGTACTCTTCGAGATTTGGAAACAAAAAACCTGTATTTTCACTCAGGATCGTGGGAAACACTGACAGAGACAGAGTACGTGAAAAACTGAAAGATTACCATGGCATAATATTCAGACCCCCTGAATTCATCTCTGAAAAAGTTGAGGTTGAATCAAGGCCGGGCATGGAGAATATTGATGACTACATAAATGCATATTTCAGCAATGATCCTGAACTTGCTGAAATTGCCAAACAGTATTACAAAATAGCGAGATCAGACAGGGATGCAGCACTGAATTTCCTCATGCAAAAACTTGGGGTGAGTGACCAGTGATTATACATACACTGGAACTCAAAAATTTTCTGTCGCACCAGGACAGCAAAATAAATTTCGATCTTGGAGTCAATCTCATAACCGGCAAGAATGGTGCCGGAAAGAGCAGCATCATTGACGGAATAAAGTTCGCACTCTTCGGGGATACAAAACGTGGATCAGTGCAGGATCTCGTTACAAGAAACAGGCTGGAGACTCACGTGGCCCTGGGATTCAGTGTGGGCCCGGACGAATACAGGATCGTCAGGACAATGTCCGTTGGCAGGTCCGGCATAAAGGGGAGAGATGCAATTCTCACGAAGAACGGCGCAGAACTGGCTCGCACGGTAACTGGAGTCAACTCTGCGGTTGAGGATCTTCTCGGCATCGGTGAAGAACTCTTTCTCAATTCTGTTTTCGTGGAACAGGGCGAGATTGCTTCCCTTGTGTCAGAGAACAGGTCTGTCAGGGAGAGGACATTCAGCCACATCCTGGGCCTGAATCTTCTGCAGCAGTTTGCGCAGGACATCCAGGAAAAGGGAAAGGATTTGAAATCAAAGCTAGAGTCCATGCATGATGCAGAGCAGGAACTTGCTGAAGTACGGCAGAGGATTAATGATATAACCGGTGAGATTCAGGAACACGAGAAGCAGGTAAGGGCCGCTGAATCCAGGCAGATGGACCTTGACCGGAAACTTAGAGACGCCGATTCAGACCTTCAGGCATCCAGGAACAGGGTTATGGAACTTAAAGCTGCTTCTGAGAGAAGGGACGAACTTGAGACGAAAAAATTAACACTCGACAGAGAACTGGCACAGAAAACCATTACAGCGGAAAAGCTGAAGCGTGATATTTTTGAAAATGATAAATCCGTAGATCAGAGACTTATTGACAGCCAGGAAAGCATAGAGCAATATCTGGATATTCAGAGCAGGCTGGGGAACAACCTCACCATGCTCCATGACGCCATAAATCGGCTGGAAAAAATATCCGCCGATGAATCTGAATTGAAGAAGCTGGCACCTATACACTCGGAATACGAGGGTATACAGAAGAACTATATGGATGTGGAGGAGAGGATTAAGGCGCTGGAATCGGCCAACAGTGAATATGACTATGCCATCAGGTACCTTGATCAAACCAGGAAGAAGATAGAAGATACTGAGGCTGAGCTGAAATCTCTGCAGGGAAAGCTGTCCGGAATCATTTCGGGTGATATTGACGAAGCAGGGCTGGCCGACCTGAAGAAATCACTCGATGCGGAGAAAACATCTGTGAATATCCGGATGGGAGAGATAAAGGCAGAGGTAGGCCAGATCAATGAGCAGAGAAGAAGGATAGCGGGCAGTATTGAGGAGATTAACCGATCAAGCGTGTGTCCACTCTGCAAACAGGATATAACGCAGGAGCACAGAAGCAAGATAGTGGCCGACTACAATAGAGAGGACAGCGAACTTATTGGCAGGATTCAGATACTTTCATCAGAAAAGAAGGACCTTGAAGCCAGAAAAGGTGGAATTGAATCTTCAATCTCTGCACTTTCTTCTGGCGATGTTCAGCGGCTGTTTTCCTTGAGGCGGGACATTGAAACCCTGAAGATTGAGGTCAGGAACAACGAGGCCACATTAAGAAGACACATGCATGATCACGAAGAATACACAGAGTTAAAAACGAAGTATCTGCAGGAAAAACAGAAGCTGCAGGAACTTGGAGAAAAGGAAAAACGCTATAATTCACTGATGTATGCTATCCAGAGTTCAGGCAGAGCAGATCTCGAGGCAAGGAAGATCAGACTTGAAACAGAAAATTCAGGGATGTCCCGTGATCTGAATGAGCTATCTTCTTCACTTGGCTTCAAGCCTGATGCAGACACAGGAAAAAAGCTGAAAGCAAGCCTGGCTGCACAGCGTGAATCCATGAATATCAGGGAACAATTAACCGGTCTGGAGGCGGATATGCGTGCAGAATACGCACAGAAAGTGTCAATGGAAGCTGAAATAGCAAAGTTGCTGGATATTTTGAAATCACGTTCTGACACCGAGAAGAGCCTCCATATGGCTCAGGATGCCTATGATAGGGCCCGCAAGGAACTGGATGAACAGCTTAAGGAGGTTTCTGCAGCAAGAGGAAAGATTGAAGCCCTCGAAAACTCACTTAAAATGCTTCGGGAAGATGAAAGGGGCGCTGCGGAACGCGTAACCAGGCTTGAAAAGATTCGCAGTGCAATTTCGGCCATTGATAAGATAAGATACTGCTTTGACAGAGATGGAATCCAGAAGACCATAAGAAAGGATTCGGCCGTGTTCATAACAAACATGATGAGGGAATATTCTCTGGCATTCAACCTTAACTTCGATGATGTCAGGGTTGAGGAGGATATGGGAATACAGGTATCACAGAATGGCAACATGGAAAGCGTGGACATGCTGAGCGGAGGCGAACGCACAGCCCTGGCCATAGCCCTGAGGCTTGCAATAGTAAAATACGTGAATGACAGTATAAAAACCATGGTGCTGGATGAACCAACCGTTTTCCTTGATGAAGACCGGCGGCAGAATCTCACTGATATACTTCAATATACATTCAATGGGGAAGAAAATCCTATTCCGCAGATGATCATAGTTTCGCACCACTCTGAACTTAGGTCTGTTTCCAACAACGTATTCGAGGTTACAAAGCAGAATGGCACCTCCAGTGTTCAGCCAGCTGAATGATTCCAGAAACGGATAGGATAACTGAAACGAAATTCCATTCGGGTTCAGTCAGGGAAATACTTAAATATATTTCTTGTCAATTTGAGACAGCGGGTTACAGCGGGGAGTCAGTTGAGTTGAGAATCAGTGCAGTCATACCTACAATTAACGAAGAGCGCACCATAGGCGAAGTCATAGACGGCCTCCGAAAGCTGGGCGATGTTGAAATCATAGTTGTTGACACAAATTCTACGGACCGTACCCGAGAAATTGCCAGTGAGAAGGGGGCAATTGTAATAAGTGAACCCCGGAAAGGCTATGGAAGGGCGTACAAAACAGGACTGGAGAGGATCACCGGAGATGTGGTTGTTTGCATGGATGGAGACGGGACATACCCGACAAATGTTGTGGGACCACTGATTGACCTTCTCATATACGATGAGGTTGATTTCATTTCCTGCGACAGGATCACCCTGAGAACCAGCAAGAGCTACACCACGCTTCACTTTGTGGGAAACAGCATACTCACCAGGAGCATCGGCGTTCTCTTCAAGACCAGCCTGAAGGATTCCCAGAGCGGGATGTGGATATTCAGGAGTGGCATTTACAGGCAGATGAGAAACCTCAGCAACGGCATGTCATTTTCGCAGGACATAAAAATTGAGGCCATAAGGCTTGGCCAGTTCATAGAAGTGCCAATAAGGTATGGAGTCCGGATAACCAAGCCAAAGTTGAAAACCTGGCATGATGGCTTCTCAAACCTGTTCTATGTATTTGTAAAGAGGGTAAACGGCAACTCCTGACAGCAGATCTGGATGAAGGGAAGCCTCTTATACTGCATCTGGTTGTTTTCCATATGGCGGATGAAACCATTTCCGGAAAGCTGATGTTATCAGGAATAGCTGCAATTATTTCTGCTTTTGCATGGATTGCCACGGCTATGCTGCTGAATCCGGGCTTTGATTTCTTCACTGGAGCCCTGAGTCAGCTTGGGTCACCGGGATCAAATTTTCCATGGGTATATAACATGGGACTGATGTTCACGTCGGTGCTGCTGTTTATATTTGCCTGCGGCCTCCTGCTATGGTCACGCAACAAAGTAGAATCCGCTGGCAGTTCTTTCTTCATGATTGCCGCACTGTTTCTGGCGCTCATTGGCATATATCATGGAGGAACATATCCCCATGATTTTGTGAGCCTGTGGTTTTTCATTATCGCTGATCTGGCAATTATCGTCTGGGGATTTGGAATGACCATTGAGAGCAGGGCACGGGGTGGATACATACTGTTGCTCGCCGCTGCAGCAACAGGTATTGCTTTCGGCATCAGCTGGCCGTCAAGTGCGGAACTTGAAACCTTTGGAACATGTGCCATCTCACTGTGGGCACTTCTGATGATTGGAATAAGGCGGGCAGACCGGATTTCCTCCAGTGTGACAGACTGATTTCACCTCAGGCAAAATTATTAGAACTCCCTTGACAATTACTTTACATGGCCATCCTGAAGAGAAAGAATTCCAGAGAGGAAAACGAAAAACCGGGGACTAGAAAATTCATAGACCTCAATGAATACAAATTTCCAGAGCTCAAGGACGAAAGCAGGGGAATGGTCAGAGTAGCAGAGATTTCAAGATTTGAGGACATAAGGAAGATCAGCCCGTTCATCTACGAAGGCAACATTCTTATTCTGGACTGTTCACCTGTTTCAAGGGAGGAGTATCTCATGACCAGGATCAAGGACGAAATCAAGAGAATTGTCAGGGATGTGAACGGAGATGTGGCTGGAGTGGGCTCCAACGGTACTTATTTCGTGGTCACACCGCCAGGCATCGCCATAGATCGGCAGAGAATCAGGGCCATCTGACATGCGTTAAGAGGATGATGGCCGCTGCCCTGAGTTCATATAGGGCTCCATATTTTTCTGGAAACGGATAAGGAAAATACCTCCAATCAGTACCGCAAGCATTGCAACAAGGAAATCCGCAGGGTACCCGAAAAAGCCGGATATGAAGCCTGATGCCAGGCTCCCGCCTATCTGCCCGATCCCAAGAAATGAGTTATAATACCCTATTGCTTTACCCCTGTTCTCCGGTATTGCAAGTTTTGAAATTGACGTGACCCAGCTGATGCTGATGAAACTCCAGAAGAAGCCCATTATTGAGTAGCATGCAACTCCAATCCACAGGCTCCCGGAGATATGAACCAGCCAGAGGCCCAGGATCGTCGAAAAGGCAAGAATGGAAACTCTTGAGAATATTGCCATGGACATTGTCTTCCCGAGTCCGGTTCTTTCGACAGTCTTCCCGCTGATCCTGAATGCAAGCAGAGAAGCAACATTGTTGAGCAGGTACATTATGAATATCTCAGTTTCAGTTCCGCCGAGCCTGTCTATGAGGAACACGGGAAACGGCACGAAAAAAAGCTGGAAACCGAACATGAGAATGCATGTGTAGAAAATATACATCCTGGTTCTCTGGGAAAGTTTTCTGCCTTTTCCCTGACGGAGAGATATTATGTGTATTACGCTGCTCGGGAAATACCGAATTCTCTCCACCATCCTGAATGTCGCTACCCGGGCCAGCCTGCCACTGTTCCTCTCAAGTTTTGTGGCTGGTTCCGGCAGGAGGAATACTGCACTCACAGCCGCGGCAAGGTACACTATTGCGGAATAGAAATAAAGAAGCGGCAGAATTGCAGGCCCTCCATGTCCGAATATGTTCAGGATCAATGTACCGGCTGCCAGGCCCACAACAAGTCCGATGTATGATATGGTATTGAAGCTGGACATGACGTTTGGCCATTTCTTCTCAACAGTACTCTCCAGAATGAGAAGCGTTGCAACAGGCGTGCTTGCCATCGCGATAATCTGATAAACAACAAGCGTTGCTATATACATCCCTATGGTGTGCGTGATCAGTATGAGAAGCAGGGAAAGAAACGAACCTGCAAATCCAATTATGATGAAGACCTTCCTCTTCTTCAGCACGTCTGAAAGATTCCCCCAGAAAATCAGTGCTGGCACACTGGCAGCGGAAGAAAGGGAGGATATGAGACCCACATAAACCACACTGTAATGAAGATATATTACGACAAACAGCGGGATCAGTGGAGATGTGAGCCCCCCGGAAACATTGGAGAGAAGGTAGCTTATGAACCAGGCATGGCCGCTTGAAGAGAATTTCCTTGATCTGGTGCCCAGAATGACTTGATTCCCATGCAGATCGTTCATTGCATCCCTTACTGCCACAGGTAGTGTCTGACGATTTATATTTTTATTCGAATGTGATATGTGGAATTTCGCATGGTTCCTTAGAATCTGATGGATGAGTAAGCATTATGAGGCATTAACGCATGAAAGTTTCATGTCTGAAAAATGTCTGGAAAGACTGGCAGCACATGGCCTTGAAATTCTGCTGGCCCTCAATTCCTCATCCTGCGACCTTCTGAAACCAGCATATAGATCCCCGTCAAGGATATTATCCACAGCCGGTGCAACCAGAGAAAAACGGAGAACAAAGGCAGAACAGACCAGTTCTCAGGACGAATCAAACAGTTGAATACATCATAACTGTCAGACAGGATTCTTCAATACCATTATTCACGGCAAGCCTATTAACCTGAAACTGCATGATACCCCATGGGCAACGGCGAGGCATTTGGATCGCCCGGGATAAACCCCCGGTGGACATCCAGTTCAAAGGACGGCATCGGTACCGCGATTTCTTCACACAGCAGGGTATGGTTCACCCTGTCACATGGTATTGTAAATGAGGTATACTTCCCCAGAATAGATACTGCAAACCTCAGGGATCACCAATTTCTTGTTGCAGGAGACGATTTCTTTGCCGAAGAGAGAAGAGATACCATACACCATATTAGACCCTACAGACCAGGCGTACCGGCATATGTCATAGAAAACTCAGCAAAGAACGGAAGATTCAGAATTACGAAAACCGTTTTTACTGATCCCGATGCGGATGTTCTTGTGGAGCATGTGAAATTCGTGCCGACCGGAAAGCAGTCTGGAATAATGAGGCTGTATTCCCTCCTGGCACCGCATATAGGCAACATGGGAAACGGCAATACAGCATGGATAGGTGATTACAAGGGGGTGCCGATGATGTACGCTATGCGGGGTTCCACGTTCATGGCAGCCTGCATTGATGTTCCTCACAGCAGGATGAGCTGCGGTTTCTCTGGATTCTCCGATGGATGGCAGGATATTGTCAGGAACAGGAAAATGACATGGGAGTTTGACCGTGCTGACAATGGAAATGTCGCAATAACAGCAGAAATAGAACTGCCGGAATCCGGAGAGTTCACTTTCTACCTCGGATTCGGGAATACGGCGGATGAAGCTGCACTGAAGGCCAGGAGCACAAGGATGAAAGACTACAGTGATGTGCTCAGGAGATTTTCATCCCAGTGGTCCGCCTACCACGCTTATCTTGGAAAGCAGTATTCAAAGGAATGGAATAACGTTCTCGATGAGAGAAGCATTACAGTGGTAAAATCGCATCAGGCCAAGGATCAGTTTCCAGGAGCCCTGATTGCAAGTCTTTCCATCCCATGGGGCAACTCAAAGGGTGACAATGACATAGGCGGATATCACCTCATCTGGCCGCGTGACATGGTGGAAGCGGCAGAGGCTCAGATTGCAGTGGGCGACATTGATGGGGCAATATCCGCACTGCGGTTCCTGCTGGTGACACAGGAGAAGGACGGACACTGGCAGCAGAATATGTGGCTTGACGGAGGTAGATACTGGGAAGGCATACAGATAGACGAGACTGCCTTTCCTGTGCTGCTTGCACACAAGCTCTGGAAGCTCGAAAAGATAGACATGCACAATGCCTGGCCAATGGTGAGAAAGGCCGCAGAGTTCCTTGCCGGAAGTGGTCCCTGCACGCAGGAGGACAGATGGGAGGAGGATGGCGGTTACTCACCGTTCACCATTGCTGTTGAGGTTGCAGCCCTGCTGTCTGCAGCTGAATTTGCTGAATTTAATGGAGAAGCTGACACTGCAGTATTCCTCAGGGAAACTGCTGATTCAATAAACTCAAATATTGAAAGATGGACCTATGCCACGAACACTGATCTTTCCAGAAGGTTTGGCGTTGACGGGTATTATGTGAGGATAGCACCGCCAGATCGGGGGATGCACTTTGCGTCATCCGCACTTCAGGGATATGTACCCATTAAGAACAGGCCAGCCGGGCAGTCAGATGCCCCTGCAGAGGAGATCGTCAGCACCGATGCAATTGCACTTGTTAGATTTGGGCTGAGATCACCGGATGATCCCAGGATAGTCAACACAATAAAGGTAATTGATGGTATTCTTCGCACTGATACGCATTCAGGTCCCGTCTGGCACAGGTACAACTATGACGGTTACGGCGAGCACGATGACGGCACACCCTTCAACGGCACAGGCAAGGGAAGAGGCTGGCCGCTGCTTGTGGGAGAGCGTGCGCATTATGAACTGGCTGCAGGACATCGTGAAGAGGCGCAGAAGCTCATGGCTGCAATGGAAAAGATGACCAGCAGCGGCGGAATGCTGCCGGAACAGGTCTGGGACGCACAGGACATACCAGCCAGAGGGCTGTTCAACGGAAAACCTTCAGGATCTGCCATGCCACTCGTATGGGCTCATGCCGAGTACCTGAAACTTGGAAGATCCATCCATGATGGCAGGATATACGACATGCCGGAAGTCACGCGGCTGCGCTACATTGACGGCGCTCACATCAGTACCATTTCAATATGGGCATTCAGCAATAAGTTCACGTGGCTGGAGAAGGGCAGGACGCTCAGAATACAGCTGCATTCACCGGCTACAATACACTGGTCCGGTGATGGCTGGAAAACCATCGTGGATCAGGACACAGATCATTCATGCCTTGGCTTATTCTACACCGATCTGCCTACCTCAGAAATGAAAGCTGGAGACACCATAACATTCACCTTCTTCTGGAAGGAAAGCGCAACATGGGAAGGCAGGGACTACACTGTCCAGATACTGGCAGATCACACGAAGGCCTGATGTATTTCAGCATTTCCCTGCTGTTATGGTATCATTGAAAAGCTGGTAATATTCATCCCTGCATCCGTAATATGCAGTGCTGAAAGTGCTGGGATTGGGATTGTAGCCCTTCAGCCCGGTTCCGGTCTGCAGGTCCCAGTCATTCACCTGATTCTTGTCATAAGCTATGCAGAACTCGGCCGTCCCCTCATAAGAGACAGGAACACTTTTCACTGACTCCGGCTCAGTGCCCTGAAAACCTCCCTCAAGCATGGACCAGTCCTGGCCAGGATTCATGGTAAATATAAAGCATACAAGTTTTCTGGAGTTGAAATTCACAACCCCGAGAGGAGGTGAATTCTGCTGGGAACCCAGATTAACAAGCGGATCGTTCTTTCCCCACCTGACATTGAAATTCTGGTTTGCGAGGTATATGGGCCAGTATGCGTTTCCGAAGTAATATCCTGACCTGAAGAGGATTATGCTCTGCACCCGTGCCGACGGATTCCTGAATGTCCACATTATCGTACCTGAGGACTTATCATACCAGCTCCAGGTGACCTGTGCAAGGTTTTTCAGCTTGAGATTTCCTGAAATGATTAAATCTGCCATATGATATAAATACGCAATCACAGTATTATAATTTTGTTACAGATCTGAAGCGCATTCAACAGCCAATGGACATGCTTAATACTATTTCAGCCATGATCGGGCGACAATCATGGGATCACTGGACTGGATAAAGAATGAGATAGAAACTATGCAGAGTGCCGGCAGATTTGTGCCCATTAAGGTTCTTGAAGGGCCTCAGGGGGCATGGGTCAGAATTTCAGGAAAGGATTTTCTCAACATGTGCTCCAATAACTACCTCGGACTGGCGAACCATCCGGATGTAAAAAAGGCAGCAATCGAGGCAGTTGAAGAATATGGAGTAGGAGCAGGGGCCGTGAGATCAATTGCAGGAACAAACGAGATAGATATCAGGCTCGAGGAGAAGATTGCAAAGTTCAAGCACATGGAAGCTTCCCTTGTTTACCAGGGAGGGCTTCTTGCAAATACTGGCACCATACCTGCCATTGTTGGGAAGGATGATCTTGTTTTCAGTGAAGAACTGAACCATGCCAGCATAATTGATGGAGTCAGGCTCAGCTCGGCCAGGAGGATTGTATACAGACACATGAATATGGAAGACCTTGAGAAGAATCTCAGGGAAAATGCGTCTTCTCCATCCCGGAAGCTCATAATCACAGATGGAGTGTTCAGCATGGACGGTGATATTGCACCTGTCCCAGAGCTTGTGGAGCTTGCCATCAAATACGGGGCAATGAGCTACGTTGATGACGCCCACGGAGAAGGTGTGCTGGGTGATCACGGAAGAGGAATTGCAGACTATTTCAAAGTATCAGACAGAATTGACATAGAGATGGGAACCTTTTCAAAGGCCATTGGTTCCATGGGAGGATTCGTTGCTGGTCCGGAATACCTGGTGGAATACCTCAAGAGAAAGTCGAGGCCTTTCCTGTTCAGCAGCGGGCTCAACCCAGGAGATGCGGCCGCCGTGCTGAAATCCATTGAGATCCTTGAGAAAGATGACAGTCTGATCAGGAAACTCTGGACCAATTCAGACTATCTTAAAAAAAGCCTTCGCGATGCCGGATTTGATCTGGGACACAGCAAGACGCCCATAACACCGGTGATGGTGGGCAATGAGAAGAAAACAATCGAACTGAGCGAAAAGCTCTATTCCGCACACAGGATATTTGCCTCCCCCATTGTCTATCCAACTGTTCCTGCTGGAACTGCCAGAATAAGGCTCATGCCCTCAGCACTGCACAGCAGAAAGGATCTGGACTATGCTGTTGAAGCCTTTACCAGTGCCGGCAGGGAACTGGGGATCATAAAATAATAACATCCTCAGAAAGTCAGGATGGCATACCCCTTTTTTATATATGAACTGATCAGCGGGCCAACCGGAAGAACATCCATGCCGATCTGTGTCAATCCTGGCTCCAGCCCATTGCCCTTTGCAATTGCAGAGCACGCATAAGGCTTTATTCCCTGGCTCATAAGTTTTTCCAGCATCTGCTTTACCTCCTGACTGTCAGATAGAATGAGTTCTTCACTTGGGCCGAAGAAAACAACCTGGACATCCTGCAGCCATCGATACTTCAGTGCGTTATATGAGTACATCATTCCTGTCATTGCCCTGTCAACGGCTTCTTTCCCTGACGAAATTATTACAAGCGCACCATCCGCCATTGATAAGCATTATGCCATGATGCAAAAATTTTATTGCTGACAGATTTAAGGATCAGATTGAAACACACACCGATTTTCACGGATCTTCCCGCAGGCACCGCTGTCCTTGATATTGCTTTCCCAATGGAGGAGGCAGTGGTAATTGAGAGGCCCAACAGGTTTCTTGTCATGGTGGAAAACAGAAACAAAGTGATCAGATGCCATCTGCACGATCCTGGCAGGCTGAAGGAACTCATATTTCCCGGGAACACTGTCCTCATAAGGGAGCAGGCAGGTGTCAAAACCCAATTTTCTGTGACAGCAGCCAGGTCCAGCAATGAGTGGGTGATCACGGACACAAGATTTCATCACCCCATTGCAAGGAGATTCCTTCCAGAGGATGTACAAAGAGAAGTCAGAGTCGAAAACCACAGAATCGACTTTGCTTACGGTGATACGTATCTTGAAGTGAAGGGCGGAACCCTTCTGGAAAATGGCATTGCAGTATTTCCAGACGCCCCAACTTCAAGGGGACGCGATCATCTCAGGCTGTTGCAGCAACTCAGGTTGCGTGGACACAATGCGGAACTTCTTGTCCTTATATTCCGCAGGGATGCAAAAGTCTTCATGCCCAATTTCCGCACCGATCCGGATTTCTCCAGGGAATTCTACCGTTGTCTTGACGCCGGGGTATCTGTCAGGGTTCTAAGATTCGGTTTTGACGGATCACGGGTCACTTACTTCGGCCGTATTCCTGTACTTGATAAGGATGGAATGAAAATTAACTGATGATGTTGCCGGTGGTGTGCTGCACATCCAACGTTTAATGAAGTGCGGTTGAAATTTTGCCCATTATGATGCCATAGTTAATCACATTAATTGGCAAAAGAAGCAGAATATCATACAGAATCGGAATGCTGCTGGACCCGTATAACCAGTAGTCTGTGCAAGAAATTAAAATTCTCATTGATCCATAATTCCTGCTGGGCCTGAAGATTCAATCTGATGGAAACAACAGTGGGATAAGAAACAGCCCATTCATGACATAAAATGTATTCTAACGTTACTTGCTGAACTTATTTGATCAGTCATTATATTTCATTCTTTTCACTTGAAAGCCTGGAGGAATATTTTTCACCATCACCAGGAGAGAACACTAAGCTACACAGACGTATTCAAGAGTACCAGAATGATTTTCACACATCATTTTGATGCTGTAAGAAAAAATATTATTGGACAATTAATATTTAACAATGTCCCGATAATGTTTATGTTTGGGGCTGGACAGATGAATGCCAGATGAAACCGCTGGGATTAAGATAATCACCTTACATCGAACCTGTCCAGGTCCATAACCTTCACCCAGGCAGATACAAAATCCTCCACGAATTTGCGCCTACCATCGCTGCTGGCATAAACCTCTGCAACGGCCCGAAGCTCGGAATGAGAAGCAAATATGAGATCCACCCTGCTGGCTGTCCACTTAATCATTCCTGTTTTTGCATCTTTCCCTGTGAAGAGTGTGTGAGTTTCATTCTTCGCCTCCCATCTTGTTGACATATCAAGCAGGTTCACAAAAAAGTCATTTGTAAGTGTACCCGGATGTTCGGTCAGAACACCAAGGCGTGAGTGCCCGTAGTTTGCATCAAGTGACCGCATCCCACCCACGAGAACGGTCATTTCCGGAATAGTAAGAGTGAGCAGATTAGCCCTGTCCACCAGATAGAATTCCTCCCTCCCATCCTCTGAAGAAGAGAAATTACGGAAACCGTCGAATTTTGGTTCCAGCACAGAGAAAGATAATTTATCTGTCTGTTTTTCAAGTGCATCCATTCTGCCCGGGGTAAATGGTACGTGAATTCTAACGCCGGCATCTGCAGCCGCTTTTTCTATGGCTGCATTTCCTGCAAGCACGATAAGATCTGCAAATGATATTTTCCTTCCGCCAGTCAAAGTAGAATTGAATTCATCTCTGATACTTTCCAGTGCTTTCAGGTTTCTGCTGAGTCTCTCTGGTTCGTTGCATTTCCAGCTTCTCTGAGGTTCCAGTCTGATGCGGGCACCATTTGCGCCTCCTCTCTTGTCGCTGCCTCTAAAGGTGGATGCCGAAGACCATGCGGTGTACACAAGATCTCTGACAGAAAGATCGGAGTGCAGGATCTTCTGTTTCAGGCTGTTTATATCCTTCTTCGTGACAAGCTTGTGATCAACTTTCGGTATTGGATCCTGCCAGATCAGGTCTTCTTCAGGAACTTCCGGCCCCAGATACCGAGATTTTGGGCCCATGTCCCGGTGGGTAAGTTTGAACCAGGCCCTCGCAAATGCATCCGCAAACTCTTCCGGATTGGCCAGGAATCTTCTTGATATCTTCTCATAAGCCGGATCAAACCTGAGTGAGAGATCGGTTACAAGCATTGTTGGAGGGCGCTTCTTATTAGGATCAAACGGTTCGGGAATAACTTTCCCTTCCGTTCCGGTTTTTGCAACAAATTGGTATGCTCCCGCGGGACTTTTTTCAAGAACCCATTCGTATCCAAAGAGATTTTCAAAAAAATTGTTGCTCCATTTTGTCGGAGTAGCAGTCCATATCACTTCTGGACCTCCGCCAATTGTATCCGGTCCCTTACCTGACCTGAAAGAGCTTTTCCAGCCCAGCCCCTGTTCCTCTATAGGAGCGGCTTCCGGTTCAGGTCCAACGCTAGATGCTGGGCCCGCGCCATGAGTTTTGCCGAATGTGTGACCTCCCGCGATCAGTGCAACTGTCTCCTCGTCGTTCATGGCCATCCTTCCAAAGGTTTCCCTTATATCAATGGCGGCCATAACCGGATCCGGGTTTCCATTGGGTCCTTCTGGATTAACATAAATGAGACCCATCTGTACAGCAGCAAGAGGGTTCTCAAGATTCCGGTCTCCAGTATAGCGTTCATCAGCAAGCCATTTTTCTTCTCTTCCCCAGTAAACTGACAGATCAGGTTCGAATACATCTTCCCTGCCACCGCCGAAGCCAAAGGTCTTCAGACCCATATTCTCCAGAGCGACATTTCCGGCAAGAATCATAAGATCTCCCCAGGATAGTTTTCTGCCGTACTTCTGCTTGAGTGGCCAGAGGAGCCTTCTAGCCTTGTCCAGATTTATATTGTCCGGCCAGCTGTTAACAGGTGCAAAGCGCTGTTGCGCAGATCCGGCTCCGCCTCGACCGTCTGCTGTTCTGTATGTTCCGGCGGCATGCCATGCCATTCTTATGAACAACGGACCATAATTGCCAAAATCTGCTGGCCACCATTCCTGGGATGCCGTCATGATTCTGCCGAGATCCTTCTTGACAGCCTTGAGATCCAGTGTCTGAAACTCCTTCTTATAGTCAAAGTTCATGTTCATTGGGCTTGACTTGAGGGAATTCTGCCTGAGAACCCCAAGGTCCAGTCTTTGCGGCCACCAGTCTTTGATGCTTTTTGCTACACTTACACCATGACCAGTCGGACAATTTGTTTCACTCATATTAAAGCCTCTTTCAACTATCTTTGAATAGTTATTAATTAGTAACACATACTATCTATTAAACATTTGCTATCCGCCAGATGAGTTAGTTCTTGCAATGTAATTTATAATTTCAAAAGGCAAACTTCAGACAGGAACAGCTGATATCCAGCCATTATTGATTTGCCGGTGATCAGAGATTCTCATTGAATTGCCGAAATATATTTTTAGGGATTGAAGGAAAAATTGGTCAGGAGAAACAGCGGTTTCTTACAGGACTAAATCGCTGGATGATTTGCAAAGAACCTGCCTTATTTCAGCTTAATGGTGGGGATGACCCGTGCACATTGAACCGTGCACTGCATTTTGTTTCATGAAAACCATTTTATGCCACATTCTAATCCTCAAACCCGAAAGACGTTGAAATTTGTAAATGAATCAACAATCTCTGGATTTTTTGAATATGTGAAACATGTCATGGGGATGGTTGCTGCCATATGAAGCGGTATCTCGTCTTCCAGGACGGGACCGTTATTGAAGGAGAGGGATTCGGGCATGATGGTGACTCATACGGAGAGCTTGTTTTCACAACATCAATGACCGGTTACCTTGAATCCATAACCGACCCGTCATACCGGAACCAGATACTTGTATTTGCCAGCCCTACCATCGGAAACTACGACATATCAATGGGCTCTGAGGAGAGCGGGCAGGGGCAGGTTGCGGGAATAGTGACAAGAGATGCACATTCAGTGCTGAAATCTGATTCCAGCTGGGACCACTTCCAGAAATACCTTGAGGCTAAGGGCATTCCTGGAATTGATCTTGTTGATACAAGACAGCTGGTGCGCAAGATCAGGGAAATGGGAACCCTAAGGTGCCACATGAGCAATTCTCCTTCCACAGCAAGGAAATTTCCAGACCCAATGGACTCTGACCTTGTGTCACTGGTAACATGCCCAGCCCCGTACAGGGTACCGGGCAGGAGCAGCAACAACATACTCTTCGTCGACCTTGGAACAAAGAGAAGCCTGGTGAGGGAAATGTCCGGTGTTGGTAACCTGCTTGTTGTGCCATACAGTGCCGATCTGGAGAACATTGCTGGCTCATATGATGCAGTATTCCTGTCAAATGGACCCGGGGACCCGTCTCATCCCTCGCTTTCAGGTGTAGTTGATTTCATCCGCCATGCGGCTGAAAGAATGCCCGTCTATGGCGTCTGCCTGGGCCACCAGATCATTTCCATGGCATTCGGTGGCAGTACAGTCAAGATGAAGTTCGGACACAGGGGATCGAATCATGCTGTGGGAGATGGTACACACGTAATGATAACGACACACAACCATGGATATGCAGTCGATGAGGCTTCGCTTGCCGGCACGCCACTGCAGGTTATCCAGAGGGACATAAACGACGGCACCGTTGAAATGGTCAGGCACAGGAATCTCCATGTTTTCTCGGTTCAGTACCATCCTGAAGCTTCTCCAGGCCCCCATGATGCAAGGGTGTTTTTCAGCAGCATACTGAAAGACATGGAGGCACTGCAATGACCAGGGACATGAACATCAGGAAGGTGCTGGTCATTGGATCTGGCCCTGTGGTCATAGGGCAGGCTGCCGAATTCGATTATGCGGGGTCTCAGGCATGTCTTTCTCTCAGGGAGGAGGGTATCCAGGTTGTGCTTGTAAATTCAAACCCGGCAACCATACAGACAGACCACGCTATTGCCGACCGCGTTTACATTGAACCACTCACTCCGGAAGCTGTGGAATCCATTGCCACAAGGGAGAATGTGGACTCAATACTTCCATCCATGGGAGGACAGACAGCACTTAACCTGGCTCTTTCCCTGAAGAAAAGGGGTTTTCTTGAGAGAACAGGCATCAGGATACTGGGAACATCCGCTGAATCCATTGAGATTGCGGAGGACCGAGAGAAATTCCATGAACTGATGATCAGCATCGGGGAACCTGTTGCTCCTTCTGCAAGGTTGAGGAGGATCAGTTATGAAACATCACTCCAGTCCATAGATTTCTATCCCCTCATTGTGAGGACATCCTTCTCCCTTGGAGGATCTGGGGGGAGGATAATCAGGGACCGCCTGGAACTTGAAAAACTCTGCGAGGATTATTTCAGCATATATCCTGATGAAACTCTGGAGCTTGAGAAATCGCTTGAAGGCCTGAAGGAGATAGAATATGAGGTTATACGGGACAATGCCGGTAACTGCATCACAGTATGCAACATGGAGAACCTGGATCCCATGGGGGTTCACACCGGAGAGAGTATAGTGGTAACGCCATCGCAGACCCTGAGCGATATTCAGTATCACATGCTCAGGGATTCAGCCATAAAGGTCATCTCATCCCTTGAAATAAGGGGGGCCTGCAATATACAGTTTGCGCTTGATTCCAGCACAGACAGGTACTATATTGTTGAGGTGAATCCTCGAACCTCCAGATCGTCTGCCCTGGCATCCAAGGCAAGTGGATATCCAATTGCCAGAACGTCCAGCAAGATTGCAGTTGGATATAACCTCCCTGAGATAAGAAATCCAATTACAAGAAATACATTCGCGGCGTATGAGCCTTCACTGGACTACATAACGGTGAAGATACCCCGATGGCCGTTTGACAAATTCGATGTGGATCGCAGAATCGGTGTCCAGATGAAATCCATAGGTGAGGTCATGGGAATCGGAAGGACCTTCGAGGAGGCACTCATGAAGGCAGTAGCTTCACTGGACACGCCGGAGTCAAGAAAACTCAGGCTTGGAATTGATGATGCAAAGCTATCCTCCCTCATCTCTGTTCCATCCGACCTGAGGCTGTTTGCCATATTCGAGGCACTTTTCAGGAACTGGGAGGTACCGCATATCAGCAGGCTTAGCGGTTATCCTGAATATTTCATTGCAAAGATGGCAAACATAACAACGGCACTTGGAAAGATCAGCAGGGGAACAATACCTGAGGACATGGCAGCGCTGAAGCAGCTTGGCATTCCAGACAGTGTTCTATCAGAATTCACAGGCAACAGGGAGACAGAGATAATAATGGAAAGGATAACCTCAAGGGTTCTTCCTGTGTTCAAGGCCATAGACACCTGCTCCGGGGAATTCGAGACCCACACCCCATACCTTTATTCCACATATGACAGTGAGGATGAGAAATTCCAGGCTTCAGGAAACAGAGGCACGATTGTGGTTCTCGGCTCCGGCCCCAACCGGATCTCTCAGGGGCTGGAATTCGACTATGGTGCTGTTAAGGCTGTACTGGAGCTCAGAAGAATGGGCTACCGGACAGTAATGGTGAACAGCAATCCGGAAACCGTGTCAACTGATTTTGATATCTCTGATTCCCTTTATTTCGAACCACTTGACCTGGAGCATATCAGCAACGTTATCATGAGGGAGCAGCCCTGCAGGATAATTATACAGTTCTCCGGACAGACAGGACAGAATCTGGCTTCTGACCTTGAGAAGATTTTCGGCGCAAGCATTTTCATGGGAACAATGCCTGACAGCATAGGGCAGATTGAGGACAGAAAGAAGTTTGCCGAATCCCTCGAAGACATGGGAATGCTTCAGCCCGAGTTTGTCACGATTTCAAACATGCAGCAGGCCGTTGAAGCCATTGAAAGGGTCAGGCTCCCACTCATCGTAAGGAGCAGCTTCATAATAGGCGGAAGGGCTATGGACATTGTCAATGACAGAGGTGACCTCTTCCACAGGATCTCCGATCTCCTGAACGAGCGCCCACAGTATCCCATACTGCTGAGCAGATACGTTGAAGATGCAACTGAGATAGATGTCGACTTTGTATCAGATGGCAGGAATTCTGTAATTGCAGGAATTTGCGTCCACATAGAGGAAGCGGGAACCCATTCCGGAGATGCAACTATGGTCATGGGACCTGGGATTCCGTCCCGTGATATTGTATCAAAGATTTCATCAATTGTACAGAAATTCACAGAGAGGTTTTCCCTGAGAGGTTTCTCAAACCTTCAGCTTGCAGTGAAGGATGATAGAATATACATAATAGAGCTCAATGCCCGTGCTTCAAGGTCGCTTCCATTTGTCAGCAAAGCTACCGGAAGAGACTGGATCAGGACAGGGGTAACCGCCATGACCGGCCGCAGGATACGTGAGTCCCCGGGATATCCATCCTCATATTTCGTTAAGGTTCCTGCATTTCCATTCAACCGCTTCCTGGATCTTGATGCAGTACTCGGGCCCGAGATGAAATCCACCGGGGAGGGGATGAGTGCAGGAAAAACCATTGAGGAGGCCATGGAAAAGGCCCTGAAGCTCATGAGAATAGACATTCCCCACGGGGGAAAGGTGCTGGTTTCTGTCAGCGACAGGGATAAGCATGCCCTGGTACCGGTAGCAAGATCACTGACAGAGAGGGGATTCTCTCTATATGCTACTCCTGGAACGCGGAAATATCTTGAGGAAAACAATGTTCATGCGAATATTGTATACAAGATTGAGGACCTCAGGAAACCGGGTATAGACGAGTTCATATCCACCATGAAACCTGTGATTATAATCAACACCCCCAACATGAGGTCTGGTGCAATCAGGGACGGGAATGAGATAAGGAGAATGGCAATCCGGAGCAATATACCGCTCATAACCAACCTCAGACTTGCAGAAAGCCTTGTCAGGTCACTGGAAACCGGAACAAGGCCGGAATATCTGGAAATAGAAGAATACTGGTGATGGAAAGATGAACCTGAGAGAATCAAGGGCAACCTTTAAGGAGGTGTATGCAGCCATAAGGAAACAGGCCCCTCCACATCATTTTGAATTCCATGATCCTTTCTGGGTGCTTATCACCACAATAATGTCACACAGAACAAAAGATGAGGTCACTGACGCGGCAGCAAGGGGCCTCTTCCAGAAGTATCATGATGCAGAAGGTCTGGCCGGGGCCAGCTACGAGGATGTCCTTGCCATAATATCAAGGGTAGGGTTCAGCAGGGTCAAGGCAGCCAGAGTCATTGAAGCTGCCAGGATAGTGGTAAATGATTTTCATGGTGTTATTCCCCCTTCGCTTGATGAACTCACCCGGATACCGGGTGTCGGAAGGAAAACTGCGAATGTCGTTCTTGCTGATGCCTTCGGAAAACCGGCAATTGCAGTTGACACCCATGTTTTCAGGATTGCTGCACGCATAGGATGGGCACAGGCCAGTACGCCTGAGGAAACTGAGAGGAGGCTCATGAAAATAGTCCCGGAAGACATGTGGGTCGGTTTCAACCCGGCTATGGTTGAATTCGGGAAAAAGATTTGCAGGCCCGTTGGTCCAAAGTGCAGTGAATGCCTGATCAACAGCATCTGCGAATACGGAAAGAAAAAATTAGGGAAAAAATAGGATCAAACTGGATTCGGCTTGAACCTCTCCTTTGCATCCTCTATCATTGCTGTTACAGTTTTCTTGAAGGGAGCGAACTCTTCAGGTGTCTTCGGATATGCATCATAGAGGCTGTTGAACTCCTTCATTTTACCCACCACGTATACAAGGTTTGAGAAAGCCCTGACGTTGGTGGCTCCCTTGAGCACCATCCTGAACTTTGAGGCGAGACTCAGTTCGGGGATAAGACCGAGTGTTATGTCGGAAGCTTCCTTGGTTGTGAGAAATGTTTTCATTCCATAGTTCAGGACATCGTTGTTCAGTGATTGCAGGTAGATCCTGAAAACCTCCATGCCGGCTGTTCTTTTGCCGTAGGCCTGGTTATAGTCAATGTTGTATTTCCACAGACCCTTCACGGACGTGTCGTTTTCCTCAACGGCCCGAACAGCATTTTCCCCGGCAAGTATTCCTGATATGAGGGCTGGTCCGATTCCGCCCGCGCTGATGGGGTTAGGCATCACCATGCTGTCGCCTGCGCCCATGTACCCGTCATATACGAGGCTCTCCATCTGCCTCCTGACCGAGACCGACCATATTCCCTTTCCGTTGTTGTTCTTGTTGAAGATTTTCAGATTCTTGAGGGTTGGATTCCATTTCACGTAATTGTCTATCAGCGTCTGCAGGTTGTCTGATCTCTTCATCTTGGCGTTCCTGATATCGAGGCTCCTTTTCTGAACGCCCAGTCCAATGTTTATCCTGTTGCCGCTCTTAGGGAATACCCAGCCATATCCGCCCGGCGCAATCTCGTTGTTCAGGTGAATAAGTGCGTTGTCAGGATCATAATACTTAAGATCGGCATGATCAAGATCAAATTCGTAGATGTACCTGCCTGTGGATTCAATATCGTCTATGTCAACTGTCCTCTCAATGTATGGATTCTCAGGCAGGTTCCTTCTGAGCACCGTGGAGACTCCCAGGGCGTCTATGACAACTTTTGCCCTGAACTCTCTGTTTTCCTTGTTCCTGTCCCTTCCATAAACCCCCACAACCTTCTTTCCATCAAGAACCGGGCCCGCTATGTCGAATTGGCTTATGTATTCTACATCAGTTTTCCTTGCAATCTGCAGGAGCTTCGACTCAAACTCCGGCCTGTCAAGAGTAAATCCAACTCCCTCGAACATGAACCTGGTTTTGAGGTCGGGTGAAATTGCATACACGCCGTCGACCCTCCTGTCAAGTTCAGGGAAACCAAAGGAAACCCCCAGTTTTTTGGTCACAAAATCTATGTGAGAACCTGCCACCGCATCACCACACGTCCAGCCCCACACTGTTTTCTTTCCAGCTTCCTCTTCTCTGTTCCTGTCAAGCATCAGGACTCTCTTGCCAGCCCTGGCAGCAACCGTGGCCGCCAGCATGCCAGAAAGGCCAGCCCCTGCAACTATTATATCATAATTGTCAACGCTGTTCATGAAAATCGACTACTGCCTGAGTATATGGCACGATATTTAAAATTTATTTAATCCTGCCGGAGTGACAAGTGCGCATGAAAAACAAAATGAGACAGAATGCGTTGGACTGACATTGCCAGACTGCATCATAATCGGCGGTGGCCCATCCGGGTCAGTAGTATCAAGGATTCTCCAAAAGCGTGGTATCAGCACAGCGATCATTGACATGAGGATGGAAATCGGTGCTCCCATGACCTGCGACGATCTGATCAACATCAGCGATATAAGAAATGCCGGGGCAAATCCTGAAGAAATGAGGATAGAGAAGCTGGAATCTGTTGAAATCCGCTGTGGTTCGGCCAGCCTGACACTTGAAGCATCGGGAAAAGAAGGTGATGCATTCAATGCTGCTCTTGAGACAGACCGGCTTAAGAAGGAACTCACTGCACTTGCTGCACTTGAAGGTTCGGATGTCAGCATCAGGTCCAGGGCTGAAAACTTTTCATTCAACAGCAATAATGAATTCGAGGTTACTGTCAGGACTGGTTCACGGCGCGAACTTCTTAAATCAGGTTTCCTGGTTCTCGCCGGTGGATCTTGGGGAAATGCACCTGCTTTTGCCGGAGGACAGAGCGGACCCGGGCTCATCAGGAGCAATTTCAGCTACCACAGATCAGCGTCCCCTCCCGGGGTCATGAGAAAAGCAACAGTTTCATTTTCTGGCATTGATCATGGAATATCCATAGAAAACCCAGTTCCGGGTGGATTTCATGATTCATTATTAATGATGTACGGCATGTCTGAAAATCCTTCTGCTGGGATCCCGGCGCTACCCGGGTGTGTTGCATCAGGTGAGAGAATCCTGGATCTGCCAGTGTCTCCTGTGCCTGAATACGGTGGAGCCATTGTTGTAGGACTTCAGTCTGGCCTGTGGAATCCGATCTTCCCTTCTGCATTTCGCCAGTCAATAGCAACGGCGAGGCTTGCGGCAGAATGTATAACAGGAGAATTCGACGGAAAAATTGAAAACGCCGTGCAGACTTACACTGAAAGATTCCACGCGGAACTTCTCCCAACGGTCAGGGATGAGTTTCTTCTATACAGGGAACTCCTGAAATCACAGCCTGATGGGATTGAAAAATTTTTGCTCAGGCTTTCCCGGGAGAAATTTTCAGAAATATCTCTGGCAGAAATTGAGAGGCAGATGCACATGGATATTGGCAGACTTATCGATATCCTTAATGGCGATTACTGAAGGCCCTCCAGATTCTCCAGACCGAAATTCCCCGCCTTTATCTGGTTTCTCATCAATTTCTTGAAGCCGCGGTTTCCCTTCATTGCCTTGAGGTTATTCTTCATTGCCTTGAACTCCCGCAGCAAATTCCTCACATCGGTCTCCTCGCGGCCGGAACCTTTTGCAATCCTCATGATACGTTTGGCATTTATCTCATCGGGATGCTCCAGTTCATAGAATGTCATGGAATCCATGATGACACGGTAGT
>JAVYSG010000011.1:0-2168 GCA_038729325.1 Thermoplasmataceae archaeon
GCCAGAATCGGCTCCTGAATAGCTGACATTCATGATGGTCCCGTCGCTGTAGTAGTCAAATGTGTAATTTCCCATGGTTTTTACCACAGGAACAGAAGGTGATGCGGCATAGGCACCAGCCAGAGCCACTGCACTTCCCGACATTATGACCACCATGGCAAGAACCATGATCACCTTAGTGTTCATGAATTATTGATGGCAAGATCTAAATATAAGCTTATAGGTACAGATAGACGTTTAAGATGCATGGAACCCAGTAAAATAGGGCTCACCAATAAAATATAGATTTCACAGACATGGAAACAATTTTTATATGGTATGGAATACAGCAACGGGGAAAAGCCCGAGGGCAGCTTACGCTCGAAAGAGTGAGGAAAGTCCCCTCTCCTCGGTGAGTTCCAACTGCCGCAAGTCAGTGTCCCGGGAGGGACGGTTCAGGGAAAAGAAAAATACGGCTCCGATGAAGGATGATTCTAAGGATGACGTTCTCGGAATAACCGATGGAAACCTTTCCTGGATGGAGAAAGTCTAAACAGGCCCGATGATGTCACCGGGAGGGCCGGGTAAGACGCAGCCGCAGGGCGAAAGTCGAATGCTGCCAGCCCGAAAGGGGTAACAGAAAGGGGCTTACTCCGGGCATTTCTCCGACAAACCCAATAAATATATACACACAAAGTCTACTTCCGTGATAAGTATGCCTGATAAAATGTGCGAAGTCCAAGGCTGCCATAATCCAAGTTTCAAAACTGTCCCTGCAGAACTTGCCAAGAAGGTATTCTCCATAGATGAAAAGCGCACGAAGGTGCACCTGTGCAAGGAACATTACAAGGAATACAAGAAAGAGACCAAGAAGGAGAGGGAAGTTGATAGAATGGACTGGGTCTGATAGCACCCGGGAGCCATAGAAGATTTTGATATCAATAGTGGTTACCACAAAAAATGAAGGGAAGAGCCTTCCACTGCTTCTGAACAGCCTCAAGGATCAGTGCAGTGGCCATGAGATTGTTATCGTGGATTCAGAAAGCGAGGATGATACTTCAGATATTGTTCAGCATTATTCGGAATTTCTCCCCATAGTTTTCAGGAGGCAGAGAAGTTCTCGCGGTGGTGGCAGGAATATTGGTGTGAAACTGTCCAGAGGGGAGTATATTCTTTTCCTGGATGGAGACGTAACGGCTTCCCCGGATCTTATGGCATCTTACGAGAAGTCAATTTCCGGAGGGGCAGATGTCATTGCCGGAAAAACCATTCCCGTTGGTGTTGAGAGGTTCCGGCTGGAAAGAGTCAAGCTCTTTGCAGGTGGATTCGAGATTACTTCCCCCTCAGCAAACCTGTGCTACAGGAAGGATGTTTTCCTGAAACTCGGTGGATTTGATGAAACCTTTGTAACGGCTGAGGACATAGATCTGAACTTTAGGGCTGTTTCCAGTGGATACAGGGCGGATACGTGCAGTAACTGTATTGTGAATAACAGCACAAGGTCCGGCACCGGCGCGTTTCTGAAACAGGCGTTCTGGAACGGGTACGGGCGATATCAGCTGAAACGGAAACACAGCAGTCACTGGAATCTGGTTACAAAGGGAAAGCCACTCCATGACAGCCACAGCCTGGTTAATTTTCTGAGGCTGGGCTTCGGTCTACTCGGGTATGTTTATTCAATCCTCCGCCGGGGTAAGTATCCCTGAAAACATATTATTACTAAAGGCAATTGGAGGAGGAATGCAGTTTGATGACAACGTCCTGAGGGGGGCGAGAAGATCAGAGATAAGGATATTTATCAAGTTATATCCGGTTTTCAGGAGATATCTGAGGGACAGGGACGAGGCCAAAAGTGAAGAAGAATCAACATGGAGCTACAGGCGTGAGAGGAACGGCGTAAAGGCCGTAAATGCATTCATGAATCTTGGACCTACCTTCATAAAACTCGGGCAGGTTCTCTCTGCCAGACCCGATCTCCTTCCCAGGGAATACATAAAGTCATTTGAGAAGCTTCAGGATGAGGTCCCGGCTGCTCCATTTACTGAAGTGAAACCAATAATAGAGCGCAATCTGGGTGCCATATCTGAACGTTTTGACAGTTTCAATACTGAGGCCATATCGGGTGCATCTCTGGGGCAGGTTTACAGAGCTGTTTACAGGGGAAAAGATGTTGCAGTTAAGGTGAATCG
>JAVYSG010000011.1:2268-9027 GCA_038729325.1 Thermoplasmataceae archaeon
AGCGCAATCTGGGTGCCATATCTGAACGTTTTGACAGTTTCAATACTGAGGCCATATCGGGTGCATCTCTGGGGCAGGTTTACAGAGCTGTTTACAGGGGAAAAGATGTTGCAGTTAAGGTGAATCGTCCTGATGTCGAAAACATTCTTCGCAGGGACCTGTATGTAATAGACAGATTACTGAAACTTGCCAGGGGGCATGTGGAAAATTTCCTTTATCTGAGTGTATTGAACGTCATCAATGACTTCAACTCCAGGATCTACGATGAGATTGACTATAGAAAAGAGGCTTCCAATGCCCAGAGAATCAAAAAAAATTTGAAGGGGAGAGAGAACATTGTTGTACCAGATATCATACCTGAGCTGAGCAGCAAGGAAGTTCTCACTTTAGAGTACGTGAATGGAATAAAAATAACCGACGTTGAGAAATTAAGGGAAGCTGGAATAGATTTGAAAAATCTGGCATGGCGGCTAGACCTCACATTCATGAGGATGCTTCTTCGTGATGATATTTTTCATGCAGATCCACACCCCGGAAACATATCAGTAATGCCTGACGGCCGGATCATTCTGTATGATTTTGGAATGGTCGGTTCCCTGGATAGCAAGACACGTTTCTCGCTTCTGTCACTATACGATGGCCTTGTGAACACTGATCCGGATGCGATAATGGACGCACTTATCTCCATGGGGGCTCTTTCTCCGGTGGCAAACAGAGCAGTGATGAGAAAGAGCATGGAGCTTGCCATAGCTAATTTCTATGGGAAGAGCCCGGATGAAACCGAGGTCAGGGAGCTCTTTGAGATTGCAAACAATGTGATTTTCGAGTTTCCTTTCAGGCTTCCTAGATCGCTTGTTCTATACATGCGTATGTCTTCACTGCTTGAAGGCGTATGCCTTCAGCTTGACCCTGAATTCAAATTTGTAAAGATCCTGAGGGAACTTCTGTACAGGGAAGGCCTGCTTGATGAGCTCTATCGAAAACAGTTGCAGGACTTTATAAAGAAAACTGTCACCTCACTGGAAAAAGGCATTGATGCTCTCCCACTTCTAAAGAGACGGCTCGAAGAGAGTGAACAGCCCGCACCTAAGAGGGTTGACAGGAAAGTGCCAGCTTCCATTTTCCTTGGTTCGGTGCTAATAGCTTCAGTCCTGACCCTGACTCAGAGACCGCTTCTGGCAGGAGGAGTAATAGTTGCCGATCTTGTGGGCTTTCTGGTGATCTTAGCCAGAAAATAGGTGTTTATTCCACCTTAATGGTCTTTACCCCTTTAGCGGGTATCCTGATAACGAGAACGCCGTTTGTGTATTTGGCGGAATAGTTAACGTCCTGATCAACCTCAACCGGAAGCTTGATTCTCTTCATGAATCTGTCGGGTCTCTGATCCATATAAACAACGCCCTTTGTGGTGGGTTCCCTTTCGGCCGAAATTGTAAGCGAATCCTTCTCAAGTCTTACAGTTATATCCTTCTTGTCAAACCCGGGAAGATCGGCTTCTATTACAATCTCGCCTGATTCCTCATACATTGTAACAGGCGGGTATAGAAAAGTCATTATCTCTTTGGCCCTGTCTGAGAGGTTTTTTGCAACTTCTCCTGTGAAATATCTTAGCGGGTTGTACATATTTATCCCTTTAAAATTGGTATGCCATATTTAATCTTTCCTAACAAAACAGGTGCTACACATATCTTAAAATATGTTTGGGCAAAAAAGCCACTGAGCTTGCGATCTGGATGAATTGCAAGCATTTATCATGATTGCAGGAAGTGTGTCATGCATGTGGTCTCTCAATGGACCGGGATATGAATGCTGCAATTAACATTCTCAATATGGGATTAATAAAAGCAGGGAAAAACTTTCCAGAATTCACGCCCGTGGAAAGCGCAACAGCGTCAGGACTTCAGTTTAGGGGTCTACGAGTGCCACTATGTGAAGCAGAAACCTCCCATCGCTTGCAATGGAGTGGATGTCAGAGATCGAATTCAAACGCTCAGACGATTCAAAGATTTTGAAATACATGGACTGATACATATATCTGGTAACAGAATGCATAATTCCCACAAAATTCCCACAATAATAAAATGATGAGTTCAGAATTATGCTATTTCCTCGACGATTCCTTCTGCAGCTGAATATGGATCTATCCGATCCTCAACATATCTTCTGATCCTGCTGTCGTCCTGCAGGATTCCGGATATATCCTTCCTGAATTTCCGCCTCAGTTCCTCGTCAATGTGCATCTGCAGTTCCGTCCTGAACTTTCTCATCCTCACCTCAGGATGATTAAGAGAGAAAGCCCTGTGCAGGTCGATCAGATCCAGAAGCTTGCTGTATCCTTCTCCATTCATGGAATTAAGCCCCACCACCGGTGGTTTCCATTCTCCCCTGGGCATCATAGCGAGAGTTTCCTCTATGTCCTTCATGGCTATATATGCGCCCTGCCGGTCCATCTTGTTTATCACGAATATGTTCCCTATTTCCATGATTCCAGCCTTTATTGCCTGTATTTCGTCACCGAGCCCGGGACCAAGAACCACAACAACAGTGTCCGCAAGGTTTGAAATATCAAGATCCGCCTGTCCTGCTCCCACCGTCTCAACAATTATATAATCAGACCCTGCAGCGTCCAGTATCTTTACAGTGTCCCATATGGATCTTGATAATCCACCGGTTAAGCCGCGATTTGCAAGACTCCTCATAAACACACCGTGCTTTGTGAGAGATTCCTGCATCCTGATCCTGTTGCCCAAAAGAGACCCACCGGTGAACGGGCTTGATGCGTCTATGGCAACAACTGATACCTTTTTACCCTGTTCAGAAAGAAGTGAGCATAAGCGTCCAATCATGGTACTCTTGCCAATACCGGGTGGCCCTGTAATGCCAACAGTATGAGCGTTTCCTGTTCTTGGAAAAATCTCCCTGATGAGTGTTCGCACAGCGTCAGAATCGCCATCATTCTCTACAATAGTTATGGCTCTGGATATTGACCTGGCATCGCCGTTAAATATGCCAGAAATTAGCTTATCAAGCACTGGATATCACTGACCTGCGCTTTTTAGTTTCCTTATTTCTTCTGCTCGCTTCCGGATGTGATCAATTATGACGGATATCTGAGTACCCGGGCCATAATTCCCTGAAATGCCCATCCTCTCCAGTTTTGGTTTATCGGCGTCCGGTATGGTTCCTCCACCTACAATTGCAATGTCCTTCACACCCTTCTCCTTCATCAGATCTGCAACTTTCTTGAAAACTGTCATGTGGGCACCATTGAGCAGACTTAGGGCAATCACATCGACATCCTCATTAATTGCCGTATCCACAACCTGTTCTGGAGTTGGCAGCAGCCCTGCATATATTACTTCCATCCCTGCGTCCCTGAAAGCCTTGGCCAGTACCAGTATTCCCCTGTCATGCCCATCTATGCCAGGTTTCGCCAGCAGAATTTTGATGGGTCTCGCATTAAACAATGACTGGCTCTTTCCAGGTTCCAAAGACTTTCCTTCCGACATCTGAAATCTCCTCTATGGTTGCGTATGCTTCAACTGCTTTCAGTATAAATGGCATGGTATTAACATCATCCTTTCTCATTGCTTCTTCAAGCTGACCCAGAGCATTTCTTACTTCATTTTCGTCCCTGCTTTTCCTGACAGCTTTTATGCGATCAAGCTGCTGTTTCTGGGCTGCCTTGCTTATTTTGAGTATGTTTAATGGCTGTTCCTCTTTCTCTGCGTATTTGTTAACACCAACCATGACCTCTTTCCCCTCCTCAAGCCTGATCTGCCTTCTGTACGAAGTGGCCGCTATTTCCTTCTGTATGTACCCTGCCTTTACCGCTTCAAGTATTCCACCCATCTTTTCAATCTCATCGAAATACCTGTATGCTTCCTCTTCCATCCTGTTGGTGAGCCATTCCACGTAATACGATCCTCCAAGTGGATCTATAACATCAGGAATCCCTGTTTCTTCGGCTATTATCTGCTGCGTCCTCAATGCAATTTTCACTGCTTCCTCGGACGGCAGTGCCCATGCTTCGTCGTACGAATTCGTGTGAAGGCTCTGTGTTCCACCGAGAACTGCAGCCATGGCCTCTATGGTCGTTCTTATTATATTGTTCAGAGGCTGCTGCCAGGTCAATGTGTAACCTGATGTCTGCGTGTGGAATCTGAGCAGGAGTGTTCTGGATTTTCGGGCACCGTATTTCTCCTTCAGGACAGTTGCCCATATCCTGCGGGCAGCCCTCATCTTGGCAATCTCCTCAAAGAAGTTTATTGATGAATTGAAGAAGAATGAGAGTCTTGGTGCGAAATCGTCAACGGCCAGACCAGCCTTGATACCCATATCAACATAATAGAATCCATCCGCCAGGGTAAAGGCCAGCTCCTGCGCTGCGCTTGACCCGGCTTCACGGATATGGTATCCGGAAATACTGATGTAATTCCATTTGGGCATGTTTTCGGTGCAGTATGTCATCATGTCCCTGATCAGTCGAAGATGTGCTTCCGGAGGGTATATCCATTCCTTCTGCGCAATGTATTCCTTCAAAATATCTGCCTGCACGGTACCGGCCAGTTCTGATACAGGAATTTTTTTCTTCTTGCCAACAGCTATATACATTGCCGTGAGAATTGCAGCCGGAGCATTTATTGTCATGGAAGTGCTCACCTTACTGAGATCGATGCCCCTGAATATTATCTCCATGTCCTTGAGGGAAGTAACATTGACTCCACACTTGCCTATTTCGCCATCTGACCTTGGATTATCGCAGTCGAAACCGTAAAGGGTCGGCATGTCAAAGGCTATGCTCAGTCCTGATTCCCCGTGCTTGATCAGGTATTTCAGCCTGCGATTTGTGTCTTCTGGCGTTCCAAAGCCCGAGAACATTCGCATTGTCCAGAGTCTCCCGCGGTACATATTTGGATAAACTCCCCGGGTGAACGGAAACTCACCTGGGTACCCCAGAAGCTTCTTTTCATTGTCCGGTGGGAGATCGGCCCCGGAGTAAAATTCCTTGAGTGGAATGCTGGAAGAATTTGTGTGTTCCCCGTCAACATAATCTGTCTTACTGTTCCATGGGTCCAGTGTTGTTGTTTTCCATTTTCCATAATCTTCGTTGGATTTTGGATTCATTTTCCTTATTTCTTCGAGTTTCATGGAATAATAATTCTGCGGGTCAGACATAATACAATAAGCCAAACGGAAATTAAAACTTTTTAGTGGAATGCTGGCACATTCCATAATTTTCGGAGATAAAATTCTCCATTACCAGTGCTGCCAAAATGTGCGAAGGGCAGCGTGACCACATTAAGGGTACAGGAAATGACATTCAGCCAGGGCATTGACCAGAGGGATGTTACCTGAAAACAGGAACGTAGAAACAATACCACTGAAACCGGAATCGTTACGTTAAGTCAAATGTGGCGACAGAGCACAATACACATATTCCAGAAATCATGGAAATGCTTCTTTCAGTATTCCCCTGAACGTATCTTCACGTATATATCCCCTCACACGCCTTTCTATTCGCCCGTTTTTAAAGAAAATGATGTATGGAACAGTACCTATCTCAAGAAAGTCAAATACGGAAGTATCCCTATCATAATCTATGGAATAGAAATTAACAGAAGGATATTCGTTACTGAGCGGAATTATGTACTTCTCCATAAGACGGCAGGGGTGGCACCATTCGGCCTTGATGTCAAGAACAAATGTTTCGCCAGTCCTGATAATATCTTTCAGTTCCGGAAGTTGAATCTCACTGAACACTGGGAGCAGATGGGAAAGTTACCAATAATCTTTATTGATCATCTCATCGTAAATTTCTGACAGTCTGTTTTTGTTTTCAGTTTCGTGTTCTGCAAGCTTCCTGAATACATTGCTGGAAGATGGACCCTTATATTCCTCCGACATTATGTTGAGTACTTTCTGGAGATCATTGGACATCTTTATGGCGGAGAGAAGCACACTCCCCAGATCATTGGGATTGGGATCATCCATGTCTCCTGACAGTATATGGTCCAGCATCCCGTAGTCGATGCCCGTTGAATCATTTGATCCCGTTTTTATGGATCCGGTTTCCATTACTTTCCTTATGATCCGGATGTCTTCACTTTCCTTTTTCTTAAGATCCTCAAGGAGTTTCCTGACATGATCAAGCATTGACCTGTTGTAGAGTTCTTCATACCTCTGCGAAGCCTTTTCCTTCAGTCCAATAGTTCTCCTGAGCAGCTGGTTTCTGACTTCTTCGAATGATTTTCCGGAAATCGTATTAACTTTCTTGGATTCGTTTATCCCCATGATAATAATACTCATGTGACCACTAGGATATAACTATTTCGATACATTTGCGGATATATTATGATTTCCGGTAATATTCACACCGTATAAACTTCGGAGAACGGTTACCGAAGCTGCTTCTGACGAAGAGCGGGTTACTGCGTGAAAACAAAATGTCTCCGACATCCTCTCCCTCGCAAGATCAGTGGACTTTCTGCTCAATTATATTGTAAACGGGTTACTCCAACAATATTTATGGAGCCAGTATTTTGAAGCGGGACAGAAGTTCATAAAGCGATCCCGGGAGACAAATGAAATAGATGGGCTAATTTTACATCCTTGAACCTGTGTTCAGCCTGTCCTGGCTCCCTGAAAGTGCCATTCCAACCAACCCCCGCCAGAATATGCCCATCTATAAGTTAATCTATAAACACCTGCTTCACGATTCATGAAAATTTCTCCATCCATTATCTCCTCAAGACTGGA
>JAVYSG010000011.1:9127-27465 GCA_038729325.1 Thermoplasmataceae archaeon
TCCTGGCTCCCTGAAAGTGCCATTCCAACCAACCCCCGCCAGAATATGCCCATCTATAAGTTAATCTATAAACACCTGCTTCACGATTCATGAAAATTTCTCCATCCATTATCTCCTCAAGACTGGAAGTTCTGGGAGAAGAAATTGAGAAATGTGACACTGCAGGTGCAGATTCCTATCATCTTGATGTTATGGATGGGCATTTTGTGCCAAATCTCACAATGGGACCGGATCTGATCAGTGCAGTGAGACGCAAAACCAAAAAACAACTTGAATCTCATCTCATGATTGACAGGCCGGACAGGTATTACAGATCATTCATAGATTCTGGATCTGATATTCTTCTCGTTCATGCAGAGTGTCTGGTCAACTTCAAGAAGCTCAGGAACGATATTGCCGATTCCGGAGCGGAATTCGGCATTGTGATCAATCCTGAAACCCCACTGAGTGAGGCTTTGCCTTACCTTCCTGAATCAAAGATACTTCTCCTGATGTCCGTGCATCCCGGATTTTCAGGTCAGAAATTCATTGCCGGCACGGTAGAAAAGATCAAGGAAGCCAGATCATACATAGACAGGAATGGCCTTGATACTGAGATAGAGGTTGATGGGGGAATCAACGAAATAACCGGGAAATTGTGCGCCGATGCAGGTGCAGATATTCTGGTTTCAGCCTCGTACATATTCTCTGGAAACATTCATGAGAGAATTGGAATTCTCAAAGACCTGAAGCGGGATTAATCATTTAAAATCGATTATTATCCTGCCGTTCCTGATTTTTGGGTAATCCTCAATGGCTGCGCCAATATCACGGAAAGCGAATTTTTTCGCCACAGGCACCCTGAATCTGTACGATTTTATTATTTCAAGAGTCTCTGTCAGGTCCTTGAGATCGCCTCCTGTTGATCCAATGAAGTTAAATTCCCTGGTGTACATTGATGCTATGTCCAATTTTGCTTCCCTGCCTGTAAGGACGCCAAAAGAGACGAGTGACCCGCCGGTGTTAATATGCTTCACTGCATCATCCCAGAAGAGTGTTCCAAGAGAGTTCATCACAATATCTGCCCTGAACTGATCGGGAACTTTCCCGTCCCCATAGACTTCGGTACACCCGTATTCCCTGATCCAGTCCTTACGCGATACGCCGTATACTTCCATCCCCATGATCCTGGCAAATTGTATCGCAAATATTCCTGTGTTCCCGGAAGCCCCGTAAATCAATATCTTCTTTCCAGCTGCAGCTCCTGCCCTCTTGAGTGCCCTGTACGCAGTAAGAGCACCGATAGGGATGCTTACTGCCAGATCATCATCTATGCTGTCAGGAACTGGTATGACATTTTTTTCAGGAACGGTGACATACTCTGAATACCCGCCGTTTGTAACAACCCCCCATATTCCACCATTTGTGCACAGATGTTCTCTGTGCGTTCTGCACATGTCACAGGTTCCGTCGAAAACACGGTTATAAACCATCACTCGCTGGCCTTTTTTAAATGATCTGGAATCCTTTTCAACAATACCTATGACTTCCGATCCAGGAATATGAGGAACAGGTTTCAGATTGTAAACTATGTTTCCATTTATCAGATTGTAGTCCAGAGGATTGAGGCCTGCGGCGGTTACCTTTACCAGAACCTCTTCACTGCCTGGTTCATTTATGGTTGTCTCCTCTATTCTCACGCCTGAACTTCCGAACTTTGGTCCGACAAAAACTGCTTTCATAAGTGAGAATTTAGAATTAAGATATAACATGTTTGTGGCAGAATTTCCATATGGAGCCACCAATTTTGAAGGCATGTTTTCACTGTGCGATTCTCCTGCCCCGCTCTGCCTGTGATTGCATTGAGTCCATACATTCGTTTGAAATGCCCACCGCACCACCTGTATCACATACCTGTGCACTTCCTGTCCTTTATCTGTCATTCTCTGGACCTGCTCAGCAAGTTTTTATACAGATTGCATTTGTGCGATTATTGCAACAGAAAGGCAACGACGTGGACCGTTTCCGTTCAATAATGATCGGCGAAAGGAAGAGCCCTTACACAGTGAAGGAATATAGCTTCCTGGCCGCTATCTTCATGGATTTTACCGGCAAGAGCCTATCTCTGTGCACGGCGGCAGATGTGGAAAACTTCAAGAACTATCTAGCTACCAGCAGGAAATACTCCAAGAACAGCCAGTATCTTGCAATGAAGGCACTGAAACATTTCTTCAAGGTTATGGACGTGCCTGAACCGAAGAACCTCACTTCTCCAAAGAGATCGAAAAAAGTGCCCAATTATCTCACTGAGAGAGAAATGGGAATGATGCTGGGTGATGAAAGCCAGGACCTTAAGACAAGGCTGATTGTATCAATTCTGGCAAATACAGGCATAAGGGTGGGAGAGTTATGCCATCTGAACGTTCAGGATGTTGATCTTGATGAAGGCATTCTCCACATCAAATCCGGAAAAGGAGACAGGGACAGGATAGTACTGCTTCCTGATTCGACAGCATCACTTATTCGAGAGTACCTGAATACCCGCAATATCCTTGACATAAAAACCCCTTCACTTCTTGTCAGCCGCAGAGGAAGCAGATTTGACACTTCTACCGTTGAGCGAATCATAAGAAATGCAGCCCGGGACGCAGGAATTCAGAAGAAGGTGACACCGCACGTTCTCAGGCATACATTTGCCACCGCCGTACTAAGGAATGGCGGCGATATCAGATTTATACAGCAGCTTCTTGGCCATGCCAGCCTGAATACCACCGAGATATACACCCATATAGACGAGAACGTTCTTAAGGAGATGTATGAGAAGCATCGGCCAAGATATTAGCTGGTACGGTCAATTATATAGTGGGCAAACCATCCAAGGAAGTCCTTGATTTCGGTGTTTCCCTGTACCTGTGCCAGATATTCCTTGCTTTTCTCCGTTAATTTTGTCATCAGGTTTCGCGAATACTCGTAAGAACCGGTATCCATAACGATTTTTTTCAGCCTGACGAAATCCTGATCTGAAACGTTTCCAGAACTTATGCATTTTTTTATAAAATCAGCATCTTCACTTCCGGAGCGCTCAATGGCCTTAAGTATCAGCAGGGTCTTCTTTCCCTCATTTACGTCACTTTTTATGGATTTACCGGTTTTCTTTTCATCCCCAAAGAGCCCCAGTATATCGTCATGAAGCTGGAAAGCTGTTCCCAGAAGGGTGCCATAATAGCTGAGAGGAAGTATATTCTGGGCTGTGCCACTAAGTAGAGCTCCCAACCGCAGCGGCCCTTCAATGGTATATTTTGCTGTTTTAAGCATGTGGAGTCGTATGAGATCTTTCTGGGAAAAATCCGGGTTATATGATGAACTGATATCTATCAGCTGTCCGTATCCTGTCATCTCTATTATTTTGGAAAGTTCCATGTTGGCTGCCATGGTCTCGTTAGGGGGGAGACCACAGCCAAGCAGAGCCTGGTGTGCATATGAATCCGCAAGATCGCCTGCGACAATTGCTATGTTCTCTGATATGCGCTCCGGATCCCTGACCACGCCAGTAAGCTGAGACCTTGCGGCAGCATGAAGGCTCGGCTTACCCCGCCTTGTTTCGCTCTGATCCATTATGTCGTCGTGAATGAGGAGATATGTCTGTGTGAGCTCAATTGATATTGCAGCCCTGTAGACCCTTTCATCCGGGGGTGCAAAAAGATTATGACCAAGAACCACAAGTATTGGCCTGATCCTCTTTCCTCCATTCATGGTGAATTCTCTGATCATTGCTGTGACGCTGACACACACAGGATCACTCTTCATCCCGCCCATTGAATCGAAATAAGCTTTGAGCTCAGAATCTACACGGTCCCTCATGATCCTGAATTCCGTATCGTAATCCGATGTATTCATCTCTCTGAACTGTGATGTTATGTTCACATAAAATTTAACGCTTTGTTGGGTTATGCCTTCGAATGGAAAAAACCAGAGAAGGTGACCTGTGTGAGTGCGGTCTTGACGAAGCGGGAAGAGGACCGGTCATCGGCCCCATGGTTGTAGCCATGGTTTGTGCAACCAACACAGCAATGAAGAAAATCGGCGCAAGAGATTCCAAGACCATGTCACCGGCATCAAGGACAAAAATGTTCCGGGAAATAAAGGAATCGGCATCCGGATACTCATACAGAATAATAGGATCTCAGGAAATAAACAGAAAGATGGAGACAATGACACTTAATCAGATTGAAGAGGAGGCTTACATCTCCCTGATTGCAGATTCAGGTTGCGAATGCACCTATTATGTGGATGCCTTTGATGTCAATGAGGATAGGCTGACCTCACGACTGTCCTCTCTAACAGGCAAAAATGTACTGTGCAGTCACAAAGCTGATGCCATTTTTCCTGTGGTGTCAGCTGCATCCATAATAGCCAAGGTTGTGAGAGACTCTGAAATAGAGAAACTGAAACTGACTTACGGTGACTTTGGATCAGGATATCCTTCAGATCCAAGGACTGTATCGTTTCTTGAGAGAAGCATCGCTGAGAATACAGATATAACAGAAATAGTACGCATTCACTGGGAAACCTACAGGAGGTTGATCTCGCACCGCGCAAACAGAAGGCTGTTTTGAGGCTGTTTGTAGGATTCAGAATCGGTCAACATTAATATATCCAAACCTTCTGAGGGAACTGTGTCAGATATTTTGAAACCTTCCGGCAAGTCGGAACAGGCAGATGATTATAACGAGAGGGGTATTTCATACTTCAACCTGAAAAGGTACCCGGATGCAATAAAGGAATTCACAAAGGCAATAAAGCTCATAGAGAATGAACCTGATTTCTACTTCAACCGCGGATTGGCCTATTATTCCATGAAAATGCTGGAACAGGCAATAAAAGACTACAGAAAGAGCATAGAACTGGATCCGGATCATTCTGACTATTACAATGCCATAGGCGCAGCCTACGAGGATTCAGGACAGCTGGAGAACGCACTTGATGCATTTAACAGAGCAATATCAATAGAAGGCGACATCCCTGACTATTATTACAACAGAGGTAACGTATACTGGAAACTTAAGAAGCAGGAGGAAGCACTGAATGATTTCAACAGAGCCGTTCAGCTGAACACAACAGACCAGATATTCATATACCGCAGACATGAGATCCTCCTGTCAATGGGAAGGTACAGGGATGCAATTGCGGATCTTGATGCCGCCATAAAGATCGTACCTGATAATTACCAGTATCACCTTGCCAAGTCAGAGGCCTATGAAAAGATGGGAGATTTCAGGTCAGCAATGAAATGCATTGAAGACGCGGAAAAACTTCTGCCTGATCCTTCCCTGCTCAATGACAGAAAGAAGGAAATATCCGGCAAGATGAACTGATTCAGTAGTGATGTGTTGAAAGAGGCATATGAACTCCGGGATTACCAGAAAAGCCTTGTTGAGTTCATCGTGGATTCTCTTAAAACAAGAGGTGGCGCTGCAATTGAGGCGCCAACAGGATCCGGCAAAACCCTCACGGGACTTGTCGCTGCAATAACCTATGCCAGGGAATCCGGAAAGAAGATTCTTTACCTCACAAGGACAAACTCTCAGCAGGAGCAGGTGATAAAAGAACTCAGGATAGTTGCTCCAGAATATGGACTCAAGGCTGTGCCTATTCAGGGAAGACACAATCTGTGTCCGCTATACCAGGAGATTGAACAGGGAGAAAGCTTCTCGTCAGATTCACTCTCAAGGTTCTGCAACGGCAGGAAGAAGAGGGTCCGCGAGGGGGATCAGAATGCATGCCGTTTCTTCAATTCACGGGTAACTTCCAGGGAAAACATGGAAAGGATCTTCTCCGGAATTCCAACGGCCGAAGAGTTCCTGATATATGGCCTGGAAGCGGAAATCTGCCCATATGAATCTCTGAAGCTTGCTGCCTCGAAAGCGGACATAGCAATAGCTCCCTATGCCTTCTTCCTGAATCCGGACGTTGCTGAACGTTTCCTTTCCAGATGGGGGGTCGCACGTGAGGATCTCGTAATAATTCTTGACGAGGCACACAACCTGCCCGATCTTGCCCGGGAGGTATCTTCATTCACCATTTCCATAAACAGCATCAACCTGGCGGAGAAAGAGGCCCTGGAATTTGGAGATGCTGAACTTCAGGAAAGATTCAGGGCAACAGACTTCTGCGAAACGCTCAGAAATGGCATTCTTGATCTGTCCAGAGATATGCTGAAAGGCCAGGATGAGGTGCGCATCCGATTTTCTGATCTGGTTGAATATTCATCCATAGGCGCCGGCATAAAGATGGAACAGTTCTGGTCCTATGCTGCACTGTTTCATATATTTGGAGATAACATCACTACCCGGAAGGAGGATATGGGGAGAATTCCCAGATCCCATGTTCTGAGCCTGGCATCCAGAATACTGTCATGGAAATCCAGGGAGGAGGAGGGGTATGTTGCAATACTTAACTCCGAGAACAACGGCACAGTTGAGGCTTTCTGCCTGGAACCCACCGGAATCTTACAGAGCCTCAAACTATCACGGACAATTCACATGTCAGGTACTCTTGAACCATTTCAGATATACAAGAACATAACCGGATTCACGGAGATTGCAACCAGGAAAATTTCTTCCATATTTCCCGAAAAAAACAAACTTGTGCTATATTATGACGGGATATCAACTAAATATGATTCCTTTGACGATCGGGAGGTGCAGAACATGCGGGACCAGATACAGAATATTGTGAGATCGACCGGGAAAAAAGCACTCATATTCTTCACGTCCTATAATGTCATGAATAGGATAATTGACATGGGCTTCGACATTGAATATCTGGCAGAGACAAAGGCAAAGAGTCAGGGTGATCTTATGTCAATGCTAAACAGATTCAGGAAAGAGGATCTCCCCATGCTTGCTGTGATGGGGGGGCGCCTGTCAGAGGGCATAAATTTTCCTGGAAATGAACTGCAGGTTGTTGTCCTTGCAGGGATTCCTTACCCCAGGCCTGGTGCCAGGCAGAAGGCCCTTTACTCGTATTATCAATCCGTATACGGGAAAGGATGGGAATACGCGGTGACATTTCCGGTTGTGATAAAGATGAGACAGGCCATTGGAAGGCTCATAAGGAGTGAGAACGACACCGGCGTTGCCGTTATACTGGACCAGAGAGCAACATATTTCAAGAAGTATATCCCTGAAATGAAGCTTTCCCGGGACCCTGCAGCAGATGCAGCCAGCTTCTTTAACAGCCTCTTACACTGATGCATCTCCTGTGCAGGCTGTTGAATACATTTACAGCGCAAAGCATATTTTCAGCTGTATGAGGTACCAGAAAAGAAGCCGTTTTTATCAGGCAAATTCCTGACTTCATGTGAATGCCGGTTCATGATACAAATCCTACATATTTTGTATTTCTTCATTATTAAGGATCAATGGCTCGGCTAAACATTGTGAAGGGTGCCTGGGATGGCATCGTGTCATTGGTTAACCGGGGAACTGTAGGCAAATGGGTATTCATAGGTACCCTGATCGGAATCATTGCCGGCCTTGGAAGCATTGCACTTTATGAGAGCATAAAACTTGTAACTCATTTCATGCTTTACGGAATAACCGGATTTAATCCACCTGTAACTGGATCTTCTGGTGGTCTGCCTGACTACACCTTTGGGAAATTCAGGGCATTCCTTATTCCAGTTTCTACCGTTCTGGGAGGACTTATATCTGGTTTCATAGTCTACAGGTTTGCTCCAGAGGCAGAAGGGCACGGCACAGACGCAGCCATAAATGCATTCCATAATAATAACGGGAAGATCCGCAGAAGAATTCCCCTTGTGAAACTTGTCGCATCCGCAGTGACCATTGGTTCCGGAGGAAGTGCAGGAAGGGAGGGACCAACCGCCCAGATAGCTGCCGGATTTGGTTCTTTCATTGCAGATGCATTCAAGATGAGCGACCATGACAGAAGAATCGCCATGGCGGCCGGCATTGGGGCAGGAATCGGCAGCATATTCATGGCTCCCCTTGGAGGGGCACTTCTCAGCACAGAAATACTCTATCGGCAGGATTTCGAGGTTGAGGCACTTATACCTTCCATTGTGGCCTCAATTGTAGGATACTCAATTTTCGGATTTCTCTTTGACTACAAGCCACTGTTCACCATCCCTGATTCCCAGGTTCTTCTGGGATTCTCCCATCCCGAAGCTCTCATCGTTTATCTGGCTGTTGGCATATTAGCTGGCCTTGGCGGTATACTCTATGTTAAAACCTTCTATGGCATACAGGGTCTCTTCAGGAAGATACCGCGACTCCCTAAGATGTTCAAGCCTGCCATTGGTGCACTGTTCGTGGGCATAATAGCAATATGGTTTCCTCAGATACTCGGCCTTGGATATGGCTGGGTTCAGCAAATTTTCTTCCAGAACCTGGAACTTTTTCCCCTCTGGATTCTTCTGGTTCTATTTTTCCTGAAAATACTGGCAACTTCACTGACCATTGGGTCAGGGGGCTCAGGTGGGGTCTTTGCTCCGGGGATTGTTACCGGGGCATTCCTTGGTGCCGCCATCGGCATTGTTGTACATCCGTTCTTTCCATTTCTAAACGTGGTGGAAATTACCATAGTGGCCATGATTTCATTTTTTGGAGGCATATCAAAGGCACCCATTTCAGTCCTGATAATGGGGACAGAGATGACCGGTGGATTTGCACTGTTCCTACCGCTGATGCTTGCAACAACAGTCTCGTATTTCGTATCCGGGCCAAAATACTCAATTTACAGCGCACAGGTAAAGGACAGATCGGCTTCTCCGGCTCATGCTCTGGAATATGAGAAACCTGTCATGGATGAGGTGCTTGTTGAGGATGCAATGCAGAGGAACTATCCATGGGTTTCTCCCGATGATGATCTCAGTGTGGCATTGAATCTTCTGAGAACGACAAAAACAAAGGTGATTGTTGTTGAACTTGCCAGGAATCTTCAGGGCATGATTTCACTTGAGAATATAAACCCGGATTCAGACCTGAAGTCCATCAAGGTTGAGGATGTTATGAACAGGAACCCCCTTACAATTTCCAGTAATGAAAATATACATGTCGCACTGGATACTCTCATAAAGAGCACAACTGGTAAGCTTGTTGTAGTTTCACCCACAGATGGGAAGACTGTTCTGGGCACCATTGGACTTTCTGAAATTGCAGACGCTTACAACCGGCAGGTAAGAAAGATAAAAAATATGCAGATTCGGGGCAACAACTGATTCATATAATGTGTTCGGCTGAATACCGTGGCAAATGCATCATATCCCATCCTTTCCTGCTGATGCTGCCTGCACTGTACCACCACCATGGCAGGAAATCATAATCCATATACAGGAGAAAAGTAGAAATCCAATTAACACTGATCCATACAGATGGCGATTACCAATGCCGATTATGGAACAATAAGGCAGTTCGATGCAGATGATCTGGACCGTGTTCTTGAGATTTCATCTGCTTCTCTCTCTGAATATTACTCAGAAGCACTTATAATGGATCTTTATGATGAATGGCCGCAGGCTTTCCTTGTTTACACAATGGGACGGGAAATACAGGGGTTCATAATTGGTTCAAGATTTTCCCCTACAGAGGCGAGGATTCTGATACTGGCAGTTGATCAGCAGTACAGGAACATGGGCATAGGTGGCTCCCTCATGCAGGCATTCCTCTCACTTTGCAACAGGAATAATTTCATGAGCGTAAAGCTCGAAGTTCGAACAGATAATGATAATGCTATAAACTTTTACAGAAAATTAGGGTTTGTTGTGACATCAAGACTCAAGGCCTATTACAGCGATTCGTCTGATGCCTACACAATGTGGAAAATACTCTAGAAAACCGAGACCTTTCCTTCAACGAAGAGGTTTGTCAGGTTTCCTATGTTGGCAAGGCGGTCGTCAGCCAGGTTCCTTATGTTGTTCTTTATTTTTGACTGATCTGCGTTGTCTGCGTATATGACCTGTATACTTGCTACATGTGGATCGTCTATGCGTCTTCCGATCTGCGATACAATCCTGACATGAACTTCCTGGACGTCTCCCGGATGTTCTTTCACAATGTCCTGAGCAATAATGTTCGAAAGCACATTGTACAGCTTGCCCACATGGGTGACAGGGTTCTTGCCTGCTGCAGCTTCCATGCTCATTGGCCTGTAAGGTGTTATAAGGCCTGAAACCCTGTTTCCCCTTCCAACAGAGCCGTCATCCCCATTTTCCATTGACATTCCTGTCACTGTCAGGTAGTGTCCTGTGCCCTTACCATTCTCGTCGTCTGCTGTGTTAACAAATATCTTCACGGGCATTTTTGTGAAGCGTTCTGCATTCCTGGCTATGAGTTCCTTGAGTTCACTCTTAACAGAAAAGTATTCAGGATCATCCTTGACGAACTTGTCCACATATGCTGCTGCAACGGTCAGATTTATCGTGTCACGCTGCCTGAACCCCATAACCTTTATATCGTAACCAATAGCCGGCAGCTTTGACTTAATATCCGGTCCGTTGAGGTATCTCTCAGTTTCATAGACAAGCCTCTCAGTGTCTGTGAATGGTGCAAATCCGACACCAAAGGATGTGTCGTTTGCCCTCAGTTTTGAGGTATCATAAATCTCAGTGAGATCCACTGACCCATGCCCAATTCTGCAATCGATCATGACATCAGAGTCGAGATCCAGATGTTTGAAATTTGAATTCAGGAATTCTCTTGTGGCCTTTATTGCTATTGATTTGAAAGGTATCCTGTCATTTCCAACCTTTGTGGTTGCCCTTCCACTGAGGAGTATATACGTTGGTTCCAGAACCTTCCCCCCACCGAACACCGGGGCAGACTGCCCGCCGACAACCTCGACCTGGTCGGTGTTGTGATGCAGAATCTTGCCATATTCCTTGAGGTAATACCTGCTCAGAGCCCTGCTTACAGATTCGGCAATACCGTCTGAAACGCTGTCTGGGTGCCCTACACCCTTCCTTTCGACTATTTCTACTTCTCTATTTGCTGTTGGTGTCTGTATTATACCTTCGACTGCAATGTTTCGTTCCATTATTTTTCCTCTTTTTTCAGGGGATTTATAAACTGAAATAAAGGTTTTGTATTTCTGGTTGCCAAATTACCAGACCAAAAATATAATTACTCATAGTAATTTTAACCGTTACTGTAAAATGAATTAAGGAAGTTGTTCATTACTCCTGCATCATGAAGATTCTGGCCAGTGTTTACAACAAGGATAAGCTTGATTCATTTCTGCACGGTATATCGAAATTTACGGATGAAATTTATGCCTCGGGAGGTACCTGCAGATTCCTCACTGAATCCGGATTTACATGCAGGAATATTTCCACCCTGACAGGTTTTGAGGAACTGCTGCGCGGGAGGGTAAAGACGCTACATCCTGCCATATTTGCCGGTATCCTTTCACAGAGGGATCCGGAGAGCAGCAGGCAGATGCAGGAGCATGGATTCCCTGAGTTTGACATGGTGATTGCCAACCTGTACCCGTTTGACCAGGCCGCAAAGACACACAAGCTGGAAGAGATGATAGAGAATATAGATATAGGAGGGTTATCCCTTCTTCGAGCAGCAGCTAAGAACTATGAGCATGTGGCTGTTCTTTCCGATCCATCCCAGTATGATTCTGTAGCGGCTGAGCTTCAGCAGAGCGGCAAGATTTCAGCTGAAACAAGAAAAAGGCTGGCTCTGAAAGCGTTTTCCAGATCAGCGGACTATGATATATCCATATACGGATCCATGAATGGTGAACTTTTCGGCACCGCTCCGCCATCCATGTACCTTAAGGGTACCAGGGGGCGTGAACTCAGGTATGGTGAAAACCCGGACCAGAAAGGCTATGTTTATTCAGATGGAACGCAGTATGGCATTGCCAATGCCTCACAGCTGCAGGGCAAGGAGCTTTCATACAACAATATTCTGGATGCGGATTCAGCATTCGAAACCGCCCTTGAGTTTACAGATCCTGTGGCAGTGGTTCTGAAGCATAATACTCCATGCGGCGTTTCTTCGGCAACAGACATAAATACTGCTCTGAAGAGAGCCATCGCTGCTGATCAGGAATCTGCATACGGATCTGTTATCGCACTTAACAGGAAGTTCGATTCCGCATCCCTTGAGATTATCTCAAAGCTTTTCGTGGAGGTCATCATAGCTCCGGAATATGATCCGGACGCACTGGAGGGCCTGAAAAAAAAGAAGAATCTGCGTGTGCTCAGAGTGCCACTGGTGCCTGACAATAACCCAAGAGTCCGATCAATATCAAACGGATTCCTTGTGCAGAGCAGACTGTCGACTGAATACGAGAAGCTTGATCAGAAGACCACATCCACGGCAAGCAGGGAACAGTTGAGGGATCTTGAATTCGCATGGAAGGTTGTTGCCCACAGCAGGAGCAATGCCATAGTCCTTGCAAAGGATATGACCACCACAGGAATTGGGGCCGGGCAGACATCAAGGATAGAGGCAATGAAGGTTGCTGTGGAAAGGGCCGGGGAAAGATCAAGGGGATCTGTGCTTGCCTCTGATGCATTCTTTCCGTTCTACGACAATGTCGAGCTTGCCGCAAAATCAGGAATTTCAGCAATTATTCAACCCGGCGGATCCATTAGAGATGATGAAGTGGTTGCGAAAGCGGAGGAACTCGACATTCCCATGTATTTCACCGGAAAGAGGGTATTCCTTCACTGATCAGAACATCCTGAATGCGAGAAATGCAACAAGAAACCCGGCAATTGCGCCGCTGTTTATGAATGGCAGGCCTGGAGCAGGCCTTGATACCTTTGTGAAGAGCAGTACCATGATGCCTGCAATTGCACCAGCCAGCGGCAGCAGCAGAAAAGGGATAATATTCTGCTCACCGTAAAGTGCAGAGGACGCCACCATTATGCACGGGAACACTATGTCCCCGAAACCAAGGATAAAAGTACCTGATCCTGTTCTTTCAGATGGTGGCGCGGATGTTTTTGGGAATGACATGCCATCCATCCTTGTCCCTTTTTCCGATGGAAAGACAAATAGCATGGGAAGCCTTGAATCCATGGCAGTTCCTGCCAGGCTGATCATGTGCTTTGTCCTGTATACTGCAATATAGTCATATACTGCGAAAACTGCCAGGAACAGCACTGAGGACCATACACCTATTATTGTGGCCCATATTGATGCGACCCCTGCAGACAGGAAAAACCCTGCCACATCTACAACATACCATTCATACTTGAAAATAAGCAGGATCACCATTATTGCAGGAGCCGCGAAACTGATTGCATAATATTCAGCGTATGTCTGGGCAATGTAGAGACCCAGAATGCTCCATACGTAGAATGTTACATATGCAATGACGGCAATGAAAACCCATCGGAGAACACTGCCGAATTTCCTTCTGCCTATGAATATTACAATCGCAGTGAAAACAAGTGCGGCAATGAGGTAATATACAACATAGGAGAGACCGCTGGTGGGGCTCCTCGCCTGTACTCCCGGTGATACTGCTATGAGTGAAATTGACATGAATGTGGCAAGAAGAGATGACGCTATTAGCACAATTATGCCGGAAATCTCAGGGATCCTGTTCTGCAGGTTCATTCACCTTTCCCTTCTTCTTGTTGTACTCACATGACATGTTGGGACAGAATTTCCAGGCTCTCTTCCCTCTGAAAGATATGATCAGGGGTGCGCCGCAGTGCGGGCAGACCTCTCCTGTTGCCTTCAGGTTACCCATCTGCGGAACTGGATATGTTTTCTTGCAGTTCGGATAATTGGAGCACCCCAGGAACCTCTTTCCGAATCTGGACTGGCGCAGAATAAGATCGCCACCATCCTCCGGGCACTTTCCGTAGGTGTTCTTTTCCTGATTGAACTTGCAGTGCGGATCGATGCATCTGATCTCTGGAGATTGCCCCCGGCGGATTACGCGTATCTCAGGAAGACCGCAGACCGGGCATTTCTCCTCAAGCACTTCCGGTGTCCCGAGAAGAGGTGCGGGGAAATCGATCCTGCAGCCTTCGTGACTGCATTTTATCCTTGAATATTCGCGGTTTCGAAGCAAAAGCACTGGCGTGCCGTGTTCAGGACATGTCCCGACTTCACGCCCCATTCGAAGTGCCTTCTGTATGGTATCCCTTATTATGGTGTCTTTCTCCCTGAACTGTGCAAGCACCCTGTGCAGCATTTCCCTTGAGACTGCCACAACCTGATCCTTTCCTATCTCGCTGTTGGCAATACGATCCATATCCTTTTCCAGCTCTGCTGTCATATCTGGCTCAGTGATGTCTGATTTCACCGTCAGAAGGGATTCAATTACTCCCATGCCGAGGTATGTGGGCCTTACCGGGTTCCCTTCAATGAATCCTCTTGACTGAAGCTTGTCAATTATGTCATGCCTTGTGCTCTTGGTGCCAAGATTCAGTTCCTCCATTCTCTTTATGAGTGAGGCAAAATCATATCGCGCCGGTGGCTTTGTCTCCTCCTGATCAAGATTCCACTTCTTTCCCCTGACCGTTTCCCCCTGGGAAAGAGGCGGAACAATTGATTCCTGCACCTTCCTGTATGGGTACAGTTCCAGCCATCCACCATCCAGCACTTTGAGTCCCTTTGAAGTGAATTTGTGACCGCCCACGTCAAATGATGCATCGGTTATCTCTCTTTTTCCTTCCCTGTAAAGAGTTGCAAGAAATCTCCGGAGGACGAGCTCGTATATGCGGGCGAAGTCGCCCGTGAGCGTTCCCTTCTTTGCAGCTGAAACGGGATATATTGGCGGGTGGTCAGTGGCCTCTGTGCGTCCACGGGAAGGCCTGATTGATTCCTGGTCAAGCACCTTCTGGACATCTTCCCTGAATTCCGTGTCTAGAAGCTTTGTCAGGACCGACTTGAAATGTATTGATTTCTGGTACACAGTGTTGTCAGTCCTTGGATAGCTGATATATCCCCTTGTGTAAAGGGATTCTGCTATCTTCATAGCCTTACCTGGCTGCACTCCAATCCTTGATGCTTCGCGGAGGAATTCTGTGGTGTTGAAGGGAACAGGCCTCGGTATACGTTCCTCCCTGGTTGAATACTCAAGCACAGTCGCGTCCTTTCCGTCAATTTCTGCAAAGATCCTCTCAGCCCTGTCTTTCTCCCATACAGGGCCTTCACCATACGTTGCGGTGAAATCCTTTTTTTTGTTGAGCACTATACTGATAACCCAGTATGGTTTTTTCTGAAAATCCCTTATTTCAAGCTCTCTTCGGACAACAAGGACGAGAGTTGGCGTCTGCACCCTTCCGATGGAAATGAAATTCTTTCCCATTCTGCCTGAAGTTATGGAAAAGAACCTGGTAAGAACCGCCCCCCAGTAAAGATCAATCTCCTCCCTTGCAGCAGCTGACTGAGCAAGGTTATTGTCAAGGTCGGCAAGGTCTGAAAATGCTTTCTTTATCTCCTCAGGTGTGAGAGCACTGAATCTGGCTCTCCTGATCTCAGGATCAAGTTTTATCCTGTCCAGAACATTTGTTCGTATTATATCCAGGGCTTCTGAACCAATCAGTTCACCTTCCCTGTCGAAGTCAGTGGCAATAATTATCCTCCATGCCCTATCGCTCAGTGAGACAAGGGAATTGAATGCATTCCTGTTTGTCACATTTCTTGTGATCCCGGCATCTATGAGTTTTTCCAGGCTCACTGATTTCCAGTCCTTCATGGATGGGGGGAAGTCCAGTTCCACAATATGCCCACTTAATGGGATCACAATATTTGTGCCGTTCTCATCCTGAAATTCTATGTAATTGAGGCCTTTGCCCCTCTTCTGTTTTGATTCCCCGTTGGAAAGGATATAGGCGATCCTTCTTGCGGCATCAGCCTTCTCTGTTATGATTATGTTACGGTCGTTTCCACCAGTCAATGAAGTTCAGACCTCTCATTATTTCCCCGTCAATATCAATGGCACTTTTACCGGTAACATACCTGTGTGCTGAATGATACATCTGAAGCGGTTGCCCTATGGCGATCAACTTACTAAAGCTTTACATCTGATATGTTTAAAGCATATGCATTTCTGGATTCGGAAGCCATATTATCTGTTACAGCCACAGTGAAATATCAGAGATTTTCTGGGAGAAAAATCTTTGTCGTGATCCGGACAGTGAATAAGACCGGCCCATGTTGCTTTATGTCTGCCCGACAGTATTACTGATGCATAACTGTACAGCCTGTGATCTGATGCACCGATGGGATGGTGCTGTATGCATTTACCTGCAGTATGGGTTAAAATTTTATGCCTCGTAGCTATGATTGAAACATTGATAATCCATTATGAAAAATACCTTGGTATCTCCATAGAGCACTGTCAGGATGTATACAGGCCCGCCGAGGATACGTTTCTCATTATGGATCATATAATACCTGGAAACAGGGTGCTTGAGATTGGATGTGGAACTGGCATAATTTCCATCTACTGCGCCAGAATGGGAAGAACTGTAACCTGCTGTGACATTTCACAGAAAGCCCTTGAATGCACTGAGAAGAATGCCATAAGGAACAGGGTTTCGCTGACCATACTTGACAGCAGCCTGTTCAGCAACATTGAAGGGAAATTTGACACCATCATATTCAACCCGCCCTATCTGCCTGTTGAAGACCGACTGGAGGGTGGAGAGCAGTGGAACGGTGGATCGGATGGTTTTTCTGTCATAGGGCCTTTTCTGGACAGCGCGGATAAGTTTCTTGACGATGCCGGTTCCGTATACATCATCATATCAAGCCTGACAGACATTGATGCACTGATAAAAAAATATGAAAAATTTGTGTTCAAGGAAAAGGCCAGAGAGGGTTTCTTCTTCGAGACACTATTTCTTTACCAGCTCTTCAGGAAAATGTGATCCGGCAGTGAACGACTGGGCCGGATTCATCCGAACATTGACATTTTTGCCTTTCCTGCGGGTCGAGGGAGCGCAAACACAAGCAGGCCTGCAGCCACTGTGACTGCCACCATTATTACGAATGTAAATGGGAGTCGTGAGTAGTTATTAACCACTATAAGTCCCACTATTATGGGACCAAGTGCCATGCCGCCCTGGTTGCCCAGGCCCCATACCACTGAGTTAGCCATTGAGGAATCCCCTCTGGGAACATATTCCGAAATAAGTGAGAAGAGCAGTGGGAACCCGCTGAATGTGAAAAATCCAAAAATAACAAGAAAAACAAGAGATTCAATTCCGGATGAGTTTATGTAGGCCAGTGTGGCAGCGGCTGTCCCGAAAGAACTAATGGACAGAAGGACCCTCTTGTCCATCCTGTCAGCGAAGTAACCAAAAATAGGCTGTCCCACTATTGCTGCTATGAACATAAGAGTGATGGAATACCCAAGTATTGAGGATATGCCCAGATCCTTCACGTTTGATAAATAAGACGGAATCCATGAAGCGATTCCCTGGGATGCGGTGCTTCTTATGAAGGTCACAACTGAGAGCATTATTATGGAATATGTCAGAATCCCCCTGCTTCCCTTTATCTGTTTTCTCTGTTCCGGATGTTCTTCTGGTGGTCTGCGGGACGAACCAGTGCCTCTCAGGAAGATCGCTATGAAAATTGCAGAAATAACAGCAATAATGGCAAAAACCACGAAGGAGAAGTCAAGGGTCAGAAGTGCAGCAAACCCATAAAGAAGTGAAGGGTACACTGCCCTGCCGACACTTCCCATTGATCCGTTTATTCCCAGGGCCTTTCCGCGGGACCGGGGACTGAACGTTCCCTGCAGTATTGCCCCACCCAGGGGGTGATAGAACGATGACCCTATTCCGGCGGATAGTGCAGACAGTCCCGCTATATATGGGAGTGCCGGTCCAAGTGAACCGGTTATAACTTTATAAAAGCCCAAAATTCCAAGAGCCATTAGTGCCAGCCCGATTCCAATCAGGAGTTCTTTGCGATCCCATACTTCCGAGATCCTGCCTACCATTACAGAGAAAAGTGAGGCCGCGGAATAGAAGATTCCCAGAAGGAGGGTGACAAAGACAGGTGAAAGGGAGTTGACCCTGACAAGGATATCCACCAGCAACGGGAAGAAGAAGACTGTACCGTCATTTACAAAATGACCCAGCGAAGTCATGGTCAGATTCCTCAATCCACTGGTAATTGAATCAGTAGTATGCATAGATAAGTCAGTCATCCATAAGCAATGTATATATGCTATTTAACCATTATTCATGAAATGGTCGAAAAGGAAAAGATACTGCGTGGTGTGATCACGCTTCTGGTTCTTGAAAAACTCTGCCATGAAGATCTGCATGGTTATGCTCTTCAGGTGTATGTTTCCGGGAAGATTGACCGAAAAATTGCCCCCGGCACCATATATGTTCT
>JAVYSG010000012.1:0-26420 GCA_038729325.1 Thermoplasmataceae archaeon
GTTCATATGGGTGCATCAACACTGGATACTGCCAGTGGGGTAACTTTAACAGGTTTATATCAAGATTCGGCTTCTTCCGCCTCAAGGTAAGGGATCCAAACCAGTGCGCTACATGCCCCACAAAGGATTGTGCAAGCGCATGTCCTGTGGGGAATTACGGGCAGCCCGGGAGTTTCATCGCCACAGGGGAATACAGGGACAACAGATGCGTCGGCATCGGGGACTGCGTCAACGCCTGCCCATATGAAAACATCTTCTATTATGATGTCAGGCACTGGGTCAGGGAGAAAATATCCAAAAAATGATGATATTTCAGGATGTGACAGGGCTTTCGGAAGATGCAGGCGTTCTGTCAGGGACCGGCGAAAACATTCCCAGTACTATTTCGAAATAAAGAACCATTGAAGACATCATCGACAGTGCAAATATGAACCACGAAAGCCCGAAGGGACCATGAACAACAACAGGTTCAAGAAGGCCTGCTGTAGAGAGAGCGAAAATGAAAATGAACCACCCAACAAGCCTCCTGGATACCGCGTCCATCGATCTGCGATTACGGTAAACGTAGCTGAATGCGTAATAAACGGCATAAATCATAATTATGGAATAGGCAATGAGAAGCGGAATAACGGCTGGGGAATTACCCGCGATGGCAGGATCAGCAACCTGCATGAGCAGAAGAGCTGTTGAAATTCTCCTGCCGAGTCCCGGGGAAAGCCTGAAAGCTATGAAGAACACCATTTCAGCAATCATCGGTGCAAGAAAGAGAAAGTTTGTAACAGAGAGCCCGAAATAGGCCAGGTAAGAGACTGCTGATGATATTTCATGAAAATAGTATCCAAGGATTCTGAGAAACAGGGCCATAGATACCTCGTTCCAGCCAAGGATCAGTGCAAAAGCAAGTGCCATGCCCCTCTTCATGGAATAATCCCGTTCCCTGACCGCAGTCCAGAGGATATAAACGATGGCAATGGCCATGGCGATCATGGAAATATTGGCTGCAAGAACAACGTTGAAAAATGTTCTTGGCATAGCCATATAGTAAATCAGGGCATCGAACATGCTGCCCATCATTGTGAGCAGGATGACTGATACTGAGAAACTTCTGAGAGTGAGGCCCCTGGAATTTTTTCTGAGGTATGCAATGATCCATATGATGAAACCTGTCATCACTGCCTCTGTAATGATGACCCAGGGGAGATTCAGCATGCCCCTCCATCAGGGTTTAATATTATAATCTTCCCGGAGGCATGGAAAATTCAATGAGTGGGCCGGGCATATACAATGGATGCCAGAAGTTGCAAAGGCTTCTCAGAAACCAGGAATATTCTTTGTCTATCTTGGGGAGGATGATCCTGCAAAATCAACAATGCTGAAGCTCAAGCGGTTTGGCCTCGCTGAAAAGGCAGGTGTAAGGAAGGTAGCTCAGACACTTTCGCTGACTCCCTTTGCAGATATCTATGTCAGTCCGGCCGATGGTGCAATAATTCTGGAGCGCGGGCTGTCTGTTATAGATGGATCATGGGCAAAAATAGACGGCATCAGGGGCCTTCATCTCAGATTCCCGAGAAAGCTGCCTTTGCTGGTCCCGGCAAATCCCGTCAATTTCGGGAAGCCAGGAAAACTCTCATCGGTTGAGGCCGTATCAGCTGCCCTGTACATCTGCGGGTTCGCAGATACAGCAACGCTCTTACTGTCAAAATTCAACTGGGGAATACAGTTCCTCAATGTAAACAGGGATCCTCTTGCGGAATATTCCTCATGCAGGAGTCAGGAGGAAATAATAAAGGCACAGTCACTGTTTTTCTGATTTTTCCCACGAACCGCCTGTGTAGGTGTATGAAACGGGCGCATACTGGCTGATTATCTTCATTATACCTTCCCGGTAGCGGTCCGGTACGTGCTGAAAGAGCTGTTCCTCCCCAGGCAGAAGATGCATACCGGAAACATGCTGCAGTCTCTCCATTTCGCTGGTTTCAATGAAGCCGAGCCTGGCCTTCATGTAATTGAGTTCATCGGTGTCAAGCCTCATCTTTTCTCTGGAAACATTATCCTTAAGATTCTCAATGGATTCAGTTGAATACAGGATATCGTGGGGATCACCCCCGGCTGAGAGAATGAACATAAGTATGCCAAGGCACTTTGAGCATTTTCCACATGGAATAATTTTACCCTTGATGCTCCTGCAGGAATGGCAGGATCTCTGAAGCCTGAAGAGGTCCGGATACCTCTTTATGAGGATATTTTCAACCACACCTCCGGTAACCGGGTAAACAGCACTCCATACAGTGAAGTCAATGCCCTTGGAGTGAAGATATCCGGTCATGAATCTGTTGAAATCCAGTGTCTGGTCATAGATGCCGTAGTAGTGCCTGATCCCGTGAAACGGCTGCATGTCAGAGGGATCGTCGAACTCATCTCCAAGAACTGCACCATTTATTCCGTGTTTAATTGCAACTGGAATCATGGACATTACGTAAACAGGGAAAATGAAAAGCTGAACAGGATATGTATCTGTCTTGGTATTTATGATACGCTGATCAAGTATCGTCATGTTCCTCAGTACATAGCGGTAGAACCTGTCAACATTTGACCAGACCTTGTGTACATTTGAAAATTCCGCGCTGTAATAGTCATAAGCGGTCTTTGCAGTGAGCCAGTGCCCTCCAGATTCATTGAAATAAAAAGCATGCGTGTCCGGGTCGATATCCTTCAACATACCGTATGACAGCAGGCTTTCTTTCCCGCCTGAAGAGAGAACAGCATTACTTTTTCCCGGAATTTTTCTGGGAATATCCTCGAATTCGGATGTTGCCAATACAAGCGTATTGCCGTTGGAATTTTCTTCAGTTATATCTTCATCACCCGGGACATATTCCTGTTTGAAAAACTCATATCTTCTTCTTGCAAGCTTGTTGATGAATACTTCCCGGTTGTTGATCCTGACGAATTCCTGTATGGCAGCAACATCAGATTTTGAGGCTGGAAAATTCAGAGTCAGTTTTCTGGAGAAAAGGCAGAAATTAATTGCAGGCATCGCAAGTACCAGACCAGCCAGATTCCTGTCGGCATCTATGCTGTCTGAATAGGAAAATATCATGTGGAACTTAAGTGTGCCTTCTTCTCTCTCCAGGCTAATGTCCCCCTCTATCATGCGGTCTCCGTAGGCCGTCGGGGTTACGGTAATATTCCGGAATTCACATATTTTCTGAAGATATGACATCTACGGGTAATCAACCGCCTCAAAAAGCTTCTCCGGTTGCGAACTGAGGGGATCAAAGACAGGTATTCCGAATCTTGCCTCAAGTTTCATTATCTCGTCTGCCACCTCATTGCTGTTCATATTTTCCCTGTTTATTGAGATGGCAATGACCTTCCTGTCTGAAAGCATCTCCAGTATCCGTATGTATTTCTCAAGATCTGGAATGGGATAATCAGGAAAACCGTCAAAGACCAGCCTCCTGGGTGCATGCTGGAGAATTATGCCATCCGGCCGCAGCGCACCTATGATCTCAAAGCTCCCGGGATAGGCAGGATGCAGTACCGATCCCTGGCCTTCTATGAACATAACATCCGGATGTTCCTGTTCCCATGCCTCAACCGCAACTTTTTCAAGCCCTCCGGGAATGAAGTCGTTAATCATGGAATCTATGACCACAGTGTGATCAAATCCCTGCATCCAGGCGGTCTGCCCCGTTCCCACCATGGTTGCGGCTATTCCTCTCTGCCTAAGAGTATTGGTCAGTATGACAGCAGTTGTTCTTTTTCCTATTGCACTGTCAGTGCCAAGAACAGCGATCCTGCGGGCGCCTATCTCCCTGACCCTGCCCAGGTAAGGAGGTTTCATGTCCCTGAACATCTTTCTCACATCAGTTATGGTGCAGCTTTTTTTTGCGGCAATTGCAGCAAATTCAGGATCGTCGCTGATGAACTCATGCAGCCCGCTGACAACATTGAGGCCGGAAGAAAGAGCATCTGTTATGAAATGCCGGTATTCGGCGGGGATATATCCTCCATCTGTGGCAATTCCCACAACAAGAGTATCAGCACCCAGCTTTATGCCCTCACTGACACTGCTGATTATTGGAATATTGTTTGGTGTTCCTGTCAGAACAGCACCTGCGTCCTGTCCGTATTTGGTTGAATCTATGACGGATGTGACCCTGAATCTCCTTGTATATCTGACCAGGCCGTTCGCAGTCTTTCCATAGGTTGTGCCAAAAACACCTTCAGCAAGCACTACTGCGTTGTCCATGTTTTGTTTCTCCCTGTCAGTACAACAACAATGTCCTTTGGCTCGGATTTCCTGTTTATTACGTGATCCACTGCGGCAAGTGAGGATGCAGATGCGGGCAGCACAGACAGCATTTCAAAATGCTCTATGAGCGTGCTGTAGCGGTACATCTCATCATCTGAAACGTACGTTGCCATGCCGTTGCTCCTGTACAGAGCGTTGAGAGCTTTCTGCCCGTCGTATGATCTGTACGCCACCAGTGGCTCTGAAGCCTTTGTCTCCCTTATTATGGAAGGCTCAAGCTCAATGAGAGTGCGATTTTTACGTTTCCATGATGCTACAATAGGATTGCCGTTTGGAGTACTTGAACCAATGAATCTTGGAATCTTCCTGATCACGCCTCTCCTCTGCATTTTCTCAAAGCCTGAAAATATGCCGGCCAGTGTTGTGCCGTTCCCCAGCGGGACAGACACGTATCCAGGTGATCGGCCAAGCTGTGAGACTATTTCGTAGGCTATGGTCTCATATCCTTCCATATCTATCTCCGAGTTAACAGATCCAGGGCTGGAGTCGTACCATGCCTCGCTGCTGGACTTGTCTCTCATGAATTCCACAAGATCCTCGTATTTGGCCTGAACCTCAAGTATTTCGGCTCCGTTTCCCCTTATCTCTTCATTTCTGTCTCCGGAGTAATATTCCGGTACAGCCACCACGGACTTCATTCCGTAGAGGTTGGCGAAATAGGAAATCGATGCGCCGTAATTGCCGCAAGTTGCAAGTGAAATTGTATCGTAGCCTTTCTCCCTGGCCTTGAGTACATGCAGCTTTGAGATACGGTCTTTCTGGGTTCCTGTGATTCCTGCCCCTTCAAACTTTATATAAAGGTTCTTAAGTTTGAGGGCGCGTTCAAGGTTTCTAGCTCTAAAAAAAGGTGTTTTTCCAGGAGGTTCGTCCTCTTCTATTCCTTCCATCTCTATTCACTCAGGACATAAGCCTGATTGAGTCCTGTTAGAAAATTGAACTATATAAACATATTGGCTATCATTTTAATCAAAACGTTCGTCGGAGAATCTGAATTTTCCGATGTCCGTCAAAATCTTATATATTATATAAAAAAAATATTATGACATGCACTATATATATAAAAATGCACAGTTAAATTCTTATGATCTCCAGACCAAGAGAATCCGCAACCGACATAACAATTTCCCGTGCCCTGGACTTTGTTCCCTTGCGATCAATGACAAATCCACGGCAGCCTGGTGTCTTCTCGACGCTCTGCCTTATCAGTTCCTCGCTGATGTTTTCCAGCGCGTGCTTGGAGATCATATGACCCATGGCGATTGTGTTTTCAATGGAATATTCAGTTATCTTGGGCATATAGTGACCTCCGCCAATACCAACAAAGGCTCCGTTGAAATTCCTCCTCTCGGCAAAAATGCCTCTGATTATGTCATCCTGTGCCTCGGGATTATTCCACTGCGTTTCGGTTGTACCTATTTCCATGTAGAAGTGAGGAATGTCAAGCGCCGGTCCGTGATGTGTTGCTTCATACGTGACCTTGAATTCCTCGCCTCTGTATGTGCTGTGCATCTCCAGAAGGGCAGAAGTCATATCATACGGTGCGGTCGGAGAAAGCCTGCCGACAGTTCCTCCCAGTTTTGCCTCGCTGAAGTTACCGGTAGGATGGACAGTCAGGCTTTTTATGTCAGCAGCCGAGGAATGCCGTGAGAGGAATATCACAACATCAATTGCCTGAGAAATACCGTCAAGACCAGAATCGAGTGTATCCATGTACAGGTGTCTCCTCTGGATATAACTGAACAGATAATCCCCATGCCTCAGTATGCTGTTATTTCCATCAAGAGGCTGGAAATCCACAGTCTCCAGCAACCTCTCAGACATTGCCACGCTGGCCTGATCCTCCTTCGATCCTATTATGAGCCGCATTTCAACCTTCCATCAGGAAACGCGGGATTCTATAAAATCGAAATACAGTCTGTCTGCCTTGGCCACCATGGCTGATTTTTCAGATCTGACAGTCTCCAGCAATTTTGATCTTCCGGTATCCTTAATTCTTCCCGCTGTCCTCTCGTATTCGTGAAGCGAATCCGATTCAGTTTTTGATATGAACAGGAGCACACTCTGGAGATTCCCCAGATCCACTTCTTCATTCATAGCCAGGTGGTCTGTAGCATGTATGTTCCTGTATCTGCCGGTTTTCTGTCTGATATCACTTTTTCTGATATTGCTTTCCTCAAGGTATGCAGCAATGTTTTCATGGCCCTTGGCAAAGGTATTGAGAAACATCTTTATGTTGTCCAGTGAGGCTTTGTTCTCAAGATCTGAATAAATTCTGGCAAGTTCCTCCTCGGATTCCGCCAGGTCCTTAAGCGAATATCTTTCATATGATTTCATTTCTGATTATGACTATTCATCAATAATGTATTAACGTTGTGTAAGCTTAAATTCCAATTTTTTAACCATGGAGAAACGCAGTATCGTGTCAAAGCGTAAAGGGGCCTGCTTACATGACAGGAGCACACCCTCCTCAGGTACAGGACTTCTCTTCATAATGGTAGAGAAAAAGAGCAAAATGGAAGTAAGAATGGATTCTAAGAATACATTACGTGGCTGTCAAGATCTTTCACCAGCGACGCCAGCCTTCCAGCAAATTCCGAAGACCGGGAAAGATGAAACTCATTCCTGAGATCGTCATAATCTGCATGAACTACATAAACGGAATTATTTTCCTGGTAAATCAGGACCTTGGAAGGAAGTTCAATGCCTATTTCCGGATTTTCCTCAATGAGATGTGTTCCCACAAGTGGCGATCCGAATATTATAACCTTTTCCGGTCTGAGGGCAAGGCCCACCTTCGCTGCATTTCCCTGATGGTCAACAGTGGCGAAGACATCAACATTCCTGGATTTCAGGAATTCATACACTCTGTTGCATGTTTCATCAAAACTGTATGCGCTTTTTTCCCTGTGGAGCTTTACCATTTCTATCATTACTCATATGACTTTCTGTTATATACGACTTGCAGCAAAGCGATTTTTCCAGGAGCCGGACGGGGCAACGCCACCATAATTTCCATGTGTTAACATGTTGTTCAGGCATGGAGGATATGAAAATGGTTTTAATTGTCAACATCCTAACCAACAGAATGGATCTAGACATTCCTGCCATGGAGGCCAGATGGAAAAAACTCTGGTCTGAAGAATCTATTTATGCCACAGGCGTGGGCTACAGCAATAGGGATAAGAGCTTCTCCATAGATACTCCGCCCCCGACAATATCCGGAAAGATGCACATGGGGCATGCCTTTTCCTATCCTCATCAGGATTTCATTGCAAGATACAAGAGGCTCAGGGGATACAGTGTATTCTATCCATGGGGGTTCGACGACAATGGCCTTCCAACAGAAAGATATACGGAAAAGTCCCTGGGCATAAAGGGTGAAAAAACAGATCTCGAGGAATTCATCAGGCTCTGCATGCAGGAAAGCGAAAAGGCAGAGGAGGATTTGAAGAAAAACTGGATGGATCTGGGAATCAGTGCGGATTTCTCGCATGCCTACAGGACATTTTCCGAAGCTTCCATGAAAATTTCACAGAGCATGTTTCTTGATCTGGTGGAAAAGGGCAGAGTGTACCGCGAAGAAGGCCCTACAATCAGATGCCCAACCTGCCGGACAGCAATTTCTCAAATTGATCTAAAGGACATAAACCAGTCATCGGAATTTGTTTATGTCAGGTTCACAGGTGATGAGAAGGATGTGCTAATAGCAACAACAAGGCCTGAACTGATGGGCGCGTGCGTTGCTGTGGCGGTAAACCCCTCCGATGAAAGATATTTCGGTCTAATAGGAAAAAGTGTTGATGTTCCTGTATACGGATATAGCGTTAAGGTCATAGCAGACGACCTTGTGGCAATGGATAAGGGAACCGGGGCCGAGATGGTATGCACATTCGGAGATCAGAACGATATTTACCTGTGGAGAAAACACGGACTGTCTACACGTATCATCCTGGACGATTTTGGCAGATTCAAGGAAGAGGCTGGAATCATAAGGGGATTAACTGTCAGAGAGGGCAGGAAAAGAATCATAGAGGAACTGGAGCACCTGAAGGCTGTTGAAAAAATAGAGAGGGTCAAGCATTCAGTCAATGCACATGAACGGTGCGACACGCCGGTGGAATTCGGTATCAGCAAGCAGTGGTATGTGAAGGTGCTGGACATAAGGGAAGATCTCAAGGCATCTGCTCATTCGGCTCAGTGGATACCAGCGCATATGAGGGTCAGGATAGACAACTGGATAGACGGTCTTAAGTGGGACTGGGGCATATCAAGACAGAGGTTTCTGGGAGTGCCTTTCCCCATCTGGTACTGCAGGTCATGCGGAGAAACAGTATATGCCAGCAGGGAAAAACTTCCTGTGGATCCGAGAACATATACAGGAAAGATCACATGCTCAAAATGTGGCTCTTCAGAGGTTGATCCGGAGACTGATGTGATGGACACATGGGCGACCTCATCACTCAGTCCACGTCTGGCTCTCATTCCTGAAGGCCTGTTTCCGGGACTTTATCCCATGGATGCAAGATTCCAGGGTCATGATATAATATCGACCTGGGCTTTCACAACAATTGTCAGGTCATTCATACACGATGGTATTCCGCCGTGGAAAAGCATCATGATAAGCGGAAACGTATACGATCCCCAGGGGCAGAAGATGAGCAAGAGCAGGGGAAACATAATAGAGCCGGCGGATCTGGTGAATGAATACGGAGCAGATGCAGTGAGATACTGGGCATCAACTGCCCTTCCCGGAGAGGATATAAAGGTCAGGGAGCAGGACTTTGTCCGTGGCAAAAGGACAGTCATAAAAATATTCAATGCTTCGAAACTTGTAGCATTGCTTTCTGAAGGAGTTTCAACGCCCGCGGTGCCAGAAGTCAAACATCCCATTAACGCCGGGATCATATCCTGGCTCAACGAACTTATAGTAAAAGTTACTGATCTGATGGACGGATACCAGTTTTCAAGAGCGCGGTCTGAAATAGACAATTTCTTCTGGAATACATACTGTGACAATTATCTTGAGATCGCGAAAGGCATTGTTAACAGGTCTCAGGGCATAGGCGGCGATACCAGAGAGGAATTCGGGAAGATTCTGAGATATGTCCTTCTGCAGATAATGAAGATGTATGCTCCCATAATGCCCTTTATCACCGAGGAGGTCTACCACTCACTCAATCTGGGATCTGAAAGGAGTATTCACCTGGAAAAATGGCCAGTTCCATCCGGCAATGTTGAAGGGAATAGCGGAGCGTATCAATTTGGTTATCTTCTTCAGGTCCTTTCGTCCGTACGATCGTTCAAGACATCGAAAAAACTATCAATGGGAAGTCACATTGATTCACTGGCCATACTTGGAGACAAAGCCTTGCTGGAAACATACCGGGAAGAGGTGATGGCTGTGATGAACATCGGCAGCCTCAGCATCCAGCAATCCGAAAATCTTCAGGTAAGGGAAGGATAAGCAATGTTCAGGCCGGTACGTAAAAGGATTGTGAGAATTGCCACCATAATACTCGTAGTTTCAGTTATTCTATTCTCTTATTCTGTTTATTCAATCGAAAGCAACGTTTCCACTCATAACAATGTAACTGTCCCATCAGGTGCGGCATCCTCAGTTTCCATCTCTGAGAACGGAGTTCAGGCTGGCAATGATCTTGAATATATCATAGCTTCACATAATGGCACAAACATCAATGTCTCAGCCTACATGCTTTCTCCCAGCGGCGTGCACAGTGGAATTCTTTCAATAGTCAACGTAAACCAGGGTTCCAGAGTGTTCGTGGCAGGTGCATCAGGGAACTGGACCCTTGTAATTACCAACAATGCCCACACACTAGCCACTCTGGATGTGACAATTACGAATATAGGGTCCATCTATCTGATAGGAGCCATATTCGGGTTTATCCTCCTCATAGTTGGAATAGTTATGATAGGACTGAACTCATACGCAAGAGTTGCTGAAAGAAGAAGGGAGAAAAACAGGGGATTTTCTGAGTAAAAGTTCAGAGAATTGGCAGGTATCTGTCAAGTTCCCATTTTGTAACGTATGATCTGAAGGCATCCCATTCCCGCTGCTTTACAGTTATGAAATTTTCAAAGATGTGTTCACCGAGTATTTCTTTCATGAGTTTACTGTTCCTGAAGTGGTGCAGAGCTTCTCCGAGGCTCTCCGGCATTGACTGTATGCCATGCCTGATGCGTTCCTCGGCCGTCATATGAAATATGTCCTTCTCCACTGGTTCCGCTGGCTTAATGTTATGTTCAATCCCGTCCAGGCCGCATCCAAGGATCACAGCAAACTGCAGATATGGGTTTCCGGCGGAATCCGGGCACCTGAGCTCCATTCTTTTCCTCATACCATTTCCTGCCGGTACCCTGACAAGGGCAGATCTGTTCTTATTTGCCCAGGAAATATATACTGGAGCCTCGTAGCCAGGGATGAGTCTCTTATATGAATTTACCCACGAGGCAAGAACTGCAGATGCCTGTGTCACATTCTTGAGGATACCGCCCAGGTAGTGCATTCCAAGATCGCTGAGTCCATATTTTGTCTCTGCATCATAAAAGAGGTTCTCCTTCTCTCCCGTGGACATTATGCTCTGATGAACGTGCATACCAGATCCATTCACCCCATTGATGGGCTTCGGCATGAATGTGGCATACATTCCGTGGTTCTGGGCAACGTTCTTTATGATGTTTTTAAGCATTGCCACCCTGTCTGCCATTACAAGTGCCTGTCCGTATCTCAGATCGATCTCGTGCTGGCCGTATGCCACTTCATGGTGGGCAGCCTCGGGCTGATAACCAAGGTTGTAGAGTGATCTCAGGATATCCTGCCTGATCTCATTTGCTGCATCTATTGGAGTGTTATCGAAATATCCTCCATAATCACTCGGTATTGCAGTGGGATTTCCCTGGCTGTCTCTTTTAAAAACAAAAAATTCGAATTCCGGTCCCACAAAGAAATCCATGTCCTTCCTGTGAAGCTTTTCCAGAACTCTTTCAAGCGCGTATCTGGGATCACCCGGGAATCTGGTGCCCTCAGGGGTGAATACATTGCAGATAAATCTTGCAGTTCTGACATCTTTTGTGCTTTCTGGAAGGACAGTATATGTATTCAGGTCGGGATGTGCCCTCATGTCGGATTCTTCAATCTGGGCATATCCTGCAACTGAACTTCCGTCAAAAACAACGCCTTCTGTAAGTGCGCTTTCAAAGCGGTTTTTAGGGACAGTCAGGGTCTTCACTGCCCCAACTATGTCCATAAACTGAAGCTGCAAAAACTCAATATTATCCTGCTTTAGCCGGTCAAGAGCGAATTTAACATCCTCTTCCATGCTCAAGTTAATTTTAGGTATACTTAAATAACTTTAGTTTCGAAATGGTTGAATTTGCAATATATTTCTTCAGTAGTTCGACATAACGTAAAACTTTGGCAATGAGCGAATTTCAATCAATCCTGCATAATCTGAAAGCCTCATTACTTACATTCATGGCTGATGTGAAAACCTGTAAACCTGACGGGTAAAGGAAAAATTATTTTTTTCGCACCTACATAAGTTATCAGATGAATTTACGGAAATCAGCCTGGAAGGCAAAGCCTGTCAGGAAAGACTTTTCATCTCGGTAGTAAATCTGTATTTGAGGTAATTAAGATGTTTGGAAAGCTCAAGATGAAAGTGGATGAGATTGACATACAGAAGATAAAAGTCAGGACAGAATTAGCAACTGGCTCATACTGCGTCGATTAATTTTCATTATTGATAAATTCGTAATACTTGTCCACCACCCCCAAATCTTTTAATAATAATCCAAATTGAGTTTCTTTTTCAGATATTATTTCGGCTTTGTAACCATATTTTCTCATGATTTTTATATAGACCCCGTAACCCTCGGCAATAAGTACTAATTGCTTTTTGAGTAGATAATTCTGCCGCATTTTTTCTAGGTTTATATCTGCAGATTTCAGGTCTTTTGTAGCCACATCATAGGCCATGAATGCTTGATAGCACATTCCCAAACCACTTGTGTCGAAATTTCTCCTAAAATAATCAAAAGCCTTTTCCATGTACTCATAGGCATCGCCAGCCCTTTTAGTGTAAAGGTAGATCATAGCAATGTTTAAACCTGACAAGTGTTGAAGCCTCTCATTTCCAGTTCTGACAGCCAGGCGATTTGATTCAACGACGGATTCAATTGCGGCATCATAATCCCCCATGGAAAGGAAAACCGAGGATTCGTTCTGATAACAGTACTGTAAATGCTGTTCATCATTGTTGGAAGTAAAATAGTATATTGCTTGATGATTGAGAGTGAAGAAATCTTTCATGTTGCCCATTCTGGCCAAAGTAAAAGCCTCGTTCATTTTGACCTGATTCATCCCAGTTTGATCATTCACTTCTTTAAAGAGAAGAAGTGCTTCTTCAAAGTAGCGCATCGATGACTGTGGATCCCATTTGTAGCCAAAATACGATCCCAATCCAAGATGCGATTTGGCAGAGGTAAGGATATCGTCTGCTTCCTCTGCGTAACGAATGGATTTTTCAAAGTGATTCCTAGCGAATTCAATATCCATGCGGTACAGATTTATTGTTCCGTAAATCTGATGAGCCCTTCCCAGAAGTTTAGGGTCATTTCTTTTAGACCCAAGCTCTATTAGACTTGATCCAAGATCGAGTGCGCGGTTAAAATTTCCAATCTTTAGAAAATAATCAGCGAGAATGTATGTCTCCTCAGATAACCCTTCTTTGCCGGCAAGGTAATTCTCCAGATAACCTCTTATCAGTTGAATGATCTTCTCGTTGGTCTTCATGTAGTCTTCTGTCAACCCGTTTTCAAAAATATCAATTCCAAGCTTTGTGGGCTTAAGGCTTATACGATCCCCCTCATCGTATGAAATGTAGATCCAGTCCAGATCCCTCATGAACTGCAGGATTGGCATGGATTTCTGGTCACCGTATACATTGAAATCCAGATCTTCAAGCTTCTGAAACTCCTTATCCGGGATCAGGTGCCTGGCCAGAAGTTTTATTCCAGCGGGCGCAGATATATACATAGCAACGTGCATTAAAAGTTATGTAGATAAAAAGATTGCTATAATTGAAAATTTAAAATGCGAAATTTTTCAGTTTGATCTGAGGATTTTCCCGAGAACAAACTGGAGTATCCCGCCGCTGGCAAGATATTCTGCCTCCACAGGAGTATCAACCCTCAGTGTAACCTCCGTGCTTTTCCTGTCGTTCGAGCCAGTTGCATAATACCTGAACATCGCTTTTCCAAGCGGCTTTATTCCCTGATCAAAGATAACGTCCATGGGCCTGCTGAAGTCCACATGAAGGCTGGCATATGTCTCCCCTTGCCTGAACTGCAGTGGAACAATACCCATCCCGACCAGGTTGCTCCGGTGAATCCTTTCGTAACCTGTGGCAACCACCGCTTTTACTCCCAGAAGGAACGGACCCTTTGCAGCCCAGTCCCTGGAGCTTCCGGTTCCGTACTGGTCACCGGCTAGTACAATCTCGGGAACATTTTCCTTAATATACTGCATGGCCACGTCGAATACGCTGCCTTCCTTTCCGTCAGGGAAATGAACAGTGAAGCCTCCCTCCCGCTTTACCATGAGATTCTTTATCCTGTTGTTTGCGAAAGTGCCTCTCATCATCACCTCATGGTTACCTCTTCGGGAGCCGTAGGAGTTGAAATCAGCAGGGCCAACTCCACGCTCAACCAGATATCTTCCGGCAGGTGTATCCTTGCTGAATGATCCTGCAGGGGAAATGTGGTCAGTGGTGACGGAATCGCCCAGAACCAGAAGAGGCCTGGCATTCAGTATTTCAGTGTATTTTATTTCCGTGTCAGGGCTGAAGTTGTCGAAGAATGGTGGCTTTCTGATGTATGTGCTTTTCTCATCCCATGTGTAGGTTTTTCCAGACGGTGCTTCCATTGCTTTCCATTTCGGGTTGTATTCATCAAGGTTACTGTATTTTTCAACGAACATTTCCCTGCTAATTGATCCCTTCATTGCGGCGAGTATCTCTTCTGAAGTTGGCCAGATATCCTTGAGGAAAACAGGTTTTCCATCGTTTCCGAGTCCCAGAGGCTCTCTATCCAGATCTATTGTAACTTTACCTGCCAGAGCGAATGCTACCACCAGTGGAGGGGACATGAGATAATTCGCCTTCACGTTCCTGTGAATCCTTGCCTCGAAGTTCCTGTTGCCGGAAAGAACTGCAGCAGTGTTCATGTTATCACTGACAATTGCATGTTCAATACTTTCATTCAGAGGTCCGCTGTTTCCAATGCAGGTCGTACATCCAAATCCCACTAGTTCAAAGCCCAGCTTGTCAAGGTATTCCTGCAATCCAGCCTTATTCAGATATTCTGATACGACTCTTGATCCTGGAGCCAGGCTTGTTTTAACCTTCGGATTCACTCTGAGGCCTTTCTGGACGGCTTTCTTTGCCAGAAGCCCCGCGCCGAGCATTACATATGGGTTGCTGGTGTTTGTGCAGCTTGTGATTGCAGCAATCACCACATCCCCCTCTGTCAGAGTTTCGTCCCTGCCATTGACCTTTACAGGTGCTGATTTCAGTACCACCTGTTTCTGGGATCTGCTTCCAGTCTCCATGGCAGAACCGCTCTGCTCCATGAACGCAAGGAAATTATCTCCTATTCTACCGAGATCAGTTCTCTGCTGTGGAAGACTGGGTCCGGAAACGCTGGGTTTCACCGTGCCAAGATCGAGCTCTATAACTCTTGAATATTCAACACCGTTCTGGGTCCCAAATAGTCCCTGGGCCCTGAAATACTTCTCTATGAGATCAATCTGATCATTATCTCTCCCAGTCAGCTTCAGGTAATCGATGGTTTGTTCATCCACGGGAAACATAGCCACTGTGGCACCGTATTCAGGGCACATGTTTGAGATGGTGGCCCTGTCAGGAATGGTAAGGGATTTTATTCCTTCACCGAAGAATTCAAGGAATTTGTCAACAACTTTATTTTTCCTGAGAAGTTCAGTTATGGTGAGAACCATATCGGTTGAAGTCACGCCCGGTCTGAGTTTGCCAGTCAGTTTCACGCCTATGACCTCAGGAGTCTTGAATGTGACGGGCTGGTCAAGCATGGCTGCTTCGGCTTCTATCCCACCAACTCCCCATCCAACCACGCCGAGTCCGTCTATCATTGTAGTATGTGAATCGGTTCCAACCAGTGTGTCGGGATATGCCCACAGATCATTCCCTGACTTTCTGGTCATTACCACCTTTGCCAGGTATTCAAGGTTAACCTGATGAATAATTCCAACTGACGGTGGCACTATGCGCATGTTCTGGAATGCATTCTGTGCCCATTTCAGGAACCTGTATCTTTCGCCGTTTCTCTCAAATTCCCTGTCGACGTTCTCCTTAAGTGCATTGGGCTCACCGTAGAAATCCACCTGTACTGAATGGTCAATGACAAGATCAACAGGGACCTGCGGGTTGATTATCTCGGGATTTTTTCCGGCTGCTTTGGCAGCATCACGCATTGCTGCGAGATCAACAACCGCAGGAACTCCGGTGAAATCCTGCATGACAACACGGGCTACCTTGAACGGAATTTCACTGTCTGAGGGTTTTGAAGCATTCCACTTCAGAAGGTTTTCCACATCATTCTCAGTAACGGTTTTGCCATCTATGTTCCTGATGAGTGATTCAAGTATTATCCTCACGGGGTATGGAAGTCTTGAAATTCTGTACCCGTCTTTTTCGAGCTCCTTCAGTGAATAAAATTTGTATTCTTTTCCTCCAGCTTTTAAAACCGATATCTTCTGAAATTTAGAACCCATGAATATCTATTGATAATTCATTCGCTCTAATTATGATTTTCCAGTTGTCCCAGACTTTTTTTAAAAATATTTTGACAGAAAGATTATAATGCCTGATTGAAACTCACGTTTGTTCATATATCATGATTTAAAGGTTCCAGAGAACAGAACCTCATATTCCCTGATATGTTTAAGTACCATCCCGGTGATTCAGTATTATGGCATCGAAAATAAAGAACATAGAGGTTCTTGAACTTGGGGAAAAGGGAAGGGAGGTTTCTTCCCCCTGGAGTTCAACAATACTGCTGGTGAAGCTGACATCGGATGATGGACTTGTGGGCTTTGGTGAAGCTCCCACAACCCTTATGACTCTGCCTGTGAAAGAGAGCATGGAAGAAGTCCGGAGAGTATTCCAGAATGCGGATTTCTTTAATGTGGAAAAAAACATTAAGGAATTTTACAGGCATTCATTTTATCTATCAAAGTCCATGGAGGCGACCTCTGCCCTCAGTGCATTTGAGATCGCCAGCTGGGACCTGATAGGTAAGGCAGTGGGCAGTCCAGTCTACAAACTTCTTGGAGGCGAATTCAACCAGGATCTGAGGGCATACGCCAACGGATGGTATTCAAACTGTGTAACGCCGGACGATTTTGTAAAGAAGGCAAAGGATGTACATGCCAAGGGTTTTGACGCCTTCAAGTTTGATCCGTTTGGAGACAACTATGACAAATTATCCAAAGATGGCCTCAAGAATGCTGTGAACATCGTTTCAGCCCTCAGGGATGAATTCGGTGACTCTGTTGATCTGCTTATTGAATGCCATGGAAGGTTTTCAACAAGAGCTGCCATAGACGCAGGGACAGCTCTGGATGAGTTCAATCCTCTGTTCATGGAAGAGCCGGTACATCCCGAACTGGAGGTTGGCCTGGCGGAACTGAAGAGATACGTGAGAACGCCCATAGCCCTGGGAGAGCGCCTTCTAAACAAGACTGATTTTGCCAGGTACATATCCGAAGGGCTGGTTGACATCATACAGCCTGATCTGACAAACTCCCTGGGAATCCTGGAAAACAAGAAAACCGCCGCAATTGCAGAGGCATTCGGTGCTCCTGTTGCGTTCCACAATGCATTTGGGCCCATACAGACAGCCGCTACCCTTAATGTTGATAAAACGCTTCCCAATTTCCTCATACAGGAAAGTTTTGAGGCATTCTGGCCTGACTGGAAGCGAAATCTTGTCAAGGTGGGATATAAACTGGAGAGCGGCAGATTTACGCTTTCGGGGAAACCGGGGCTTGGCATAGAGGTCAATGAAAAAATACTTGAATCCAATAAAGTTGACGGAATGGAACCCTTTGATCCGGTTGAGCCTCCATGGGTTGTATCTGGAACCTACAAGAAAGCCAGTGCTTAATCCTGAATTGCGCAATGACTGGCCCGGAGACCGGTCATTCAGCCACAGGATCGCAATAGACTTAAGACAGGCCAGATGTCATTCCGGGTCTCTGGAATCGCAAGAGAAATGATATATGCAGGGAGAGGAAAGGGGACAACAGGAACAGAGCAGGGAAGAACTGCTGAATCTGCGCACTCGACTCAGGGAACAGATAGAGCAGTCTTCCAGGCTGCTTGCTGAGGTTGAAAGGTCTCTCAATTCTAATTCAGTTCCCGCGGCAGCCCAGCATGCGGCTCACGCTGCAGCTGCACCGGTGAGTTCCAGGGCTGCGACCGGCATTTCAAAGCTCGATGATCTCCTTCGTGGTGGATATCCGGTGCCGTCAAATGTTGTGCTGAATGGTCCACCTTTCAGCTCAAAGGAGATTTTTGCATCGCAGTTCATAGCTGAATCCATTGCAGAAAGTTGTCCAACCATAGTTTTAACGCTGGACAGGGAACCATCATCCATAGTGTCCACACTTGGCGATCCTGCAACGATTGATCAGTGGCAGAAGTCAGGTTTATTGACAGTTATCGATGCATATTCCCGGTTTGTACAGGTTGAACCGCTGGATGCCTCGGCAGTTGTCATTGACGGTAGCTCAAACATAAGTAATTTCATGAAGAGTATAGATCAGGTATGCAGCAGGGTTGCTTCACAAACAGGAAAGTACAGGATGGTGGTTTACTCCCTGACAGGACTCATGACACAAACAGACGAAAAAACATTCATAAGATCCCTCCAGCACCTTTCACAGAGAAGAAAAGCAGAAGGTTCTGTTTCCCTCTACCTGCTCGAAGACGGCATCTTTGAGAGAAAGATATACGAGAATGTCAATTATTTCATGGATATTTCTGTGGAGTTCCGCAATGAGACCACGACAGAATATCTCAGGGTAAGGGGCCTCCCATCAGCAAGGACAAGAGAATGGGTCGAAATAATCAGAAATGAAGGATCGGTGGACCTGGGTTCATTTGACCTGAAAAGGGTAAAATAAGAGCTAAAATTTCTGCTTCAGTAAAACGCCACTGCCAGTATTATAACTATCATGAATGCAATTATCATGTAAATCATGTACCAGGCAATGGAACTGTTCATGAATCTTCTTGTTGCTATCATGCACATTCTCCTGTATCCCCTGCCAAAGGAGTTCATCGCAAACCAGAAGACATCTATCACGGAAACAGGCTGATTATCATTTCCCATTCTGGTCCTCAGCACTCTCCGCAGCATCAGCCTGATGTTGTTTGCGTAAGCGAACGATGTGTACTCACTGGAGACAGGTCTTCCGCTGTTCCACACGTCAGCTGTCCTGGTTTTTGGCCTCCTGAAAACTGCAAAGGCTGCAAGGGAAAGGGCTGTTATGAGGGCTATGACATAATCCGGTGAAAGCAGTCCGAAATCTGCGGTGGAGAATCTGGATTCTATGGTGAAGCCATTGAATACCAGCACTGATGGAATTCCTCCCCGGAATATTGCCGGGACCAGCAGTACAGAAATGATAAAAAGTATGAGTATTGCGGCACCCACACTGAATACGGTTATGGTTTCCACCCTGCTGGCATGCCCTTTTCTGGCTCTGAAAAGCGCTGAAAATGACAGAATTTTCATCATTGCACCCGTGGCCATGCCCTCTGAAATTGCAATCACAGATCCTACTATTATGGCGATTATGCCAATATACCCTCCCAGGTATGCCTGCATGAAGAAAGATTCGAGAAGCATCCAGACAGCAAGTCCTCCTATTGCAGGAAAGAGCCCGGAAAGGGACATTGTTGAAAGCAGTGTTCCAACACGCATCCATCTGTCCTCAGGTGCCCTTGCCTCCCCGAAATACTCCCCCCTCGTGCTTCCAATGGAAAGGAAAAGACCTGTTTTTGAGACCGCATGGGAAAGTGCGAAGATAATTATTGTGACCAGAACAAACTCCTGAAGAATAGTGCTGCCGGTGACAAGGTAAAGGCCAAAGGCCGCGAGAATCGCAGCCTGGTTCTCTATGGTGCTGAATCCGCCCAGCATCTTCATGTTTTCGGATATATAGGCATAGATTGATGCAAACAGAATGGAGATACTTCCTATGATCAGGAAGAGAATTCCTATATAGACCAGTGCAGGGCCGGCCGCAGTAAGGAATATCATCCTCGTTATCAGGAAGACTCCCATAAGCGTCATTGTGGCACTGAAAACGGCTGATGCATTGGCAGGGGCATTACCATGGGCTATTGGGAGCCACTCGCTTATCATGAATGGGGACATACCCATCTTGATCAGTGCGCCGAAAGATATGAGAAGGAGTGGCACAAAGGTGGTAAGATGGATAAAGCCAAAGGAGGAATTCCCTGAAACAACGAACGCGAAAATGGCACCGGCGATGATAAGAACAGTGCTGAACTCGCTGAATGTCATAAATGTGAACGCCGGGCCTTTCTGTGACTTGTTAAGGGCGACTATGGCATATGATGGAACAGACATTATTTCCCAGCCGGCGATGAGGGCAAGATAGTTGTTTGAAACCAGTATTATGGACATCCCCAGCACTGTAAGTGACATCAGCGACGCAAGCCACTTTCCATATCTTTCACCGTAAGATAGTGAATATATTCCGGCAAATACCCACACAATCCCGGCTATGATTGAATAATAGGAGAGATAGTTTCCATACACAAACTGGGTTGCAGCAAATACCACGGATGATGCAGCCAGCATGAGGTAAGAGGCTCTCCTGTTGAATAAGCCAAGAAGCGCCGCAATGCTGAAGAGTACAGGTCCAAGGAAGGGAAGCATGCTCAACGCACCTCCCCGCTGCCGGATCCGGAATCCCTGCGCCTGTTGCTGCCTCCTCTTGCCGCATTTATTGCGGATAGAACCGTATAAGGTGAGGGCGGGCATCCGGCAATTTCAACATGATACTTCTCCCTGTCCAGGGGGGCATCTCCAATGATGCCGCCAGTCACAGCGCAGGCTCCAAGCGCGATAACAAGCTTTGGTTCAGGCATTGCTTCATATGCCCTCTCCAGTGCCTCTTTCATTCCCTGAGTCATGACTCCCATTATGACAATGGCGTCTGCATGACGGGGTGTATTCACCATGAATATGCCAAGACGGTTGGCGTCGTACTGCGGTGCAAAGATGCTGAGAAACTCCATGTTACACGATCCGCAAGCACCGGAATCAAGGGGGAACAAATGAAATGACTTCAGGAATGTATTCTCTGACTTTTTCACTGTGAATATATCCTGGTCTCCGGTGGGCTGGTAATCCGGCAGACATCTGCGGCAGAATATGCACTTCTCCTTAATCCACCCCTCAGGAGTTATTGCATCTACAGGGCAGTTGCCTCCGTTACTCCCGGAAAGGCGTGAAGGCCACTGCGGTGCGGCGGCTGGATCAGTGGATGGATACCTTTCAGTCTTTATTCCCTTTCTCACACCATTAAGGAACCACAGGCTGCTCACTGCATCACCACCGCAAGTTCAGAGATCCAGATGCCAAAACTTTCCCAGTTGAAGTGATAATCAGTGAAGATGTTTCCTGCCATGGACTTCCGGAATGCCTCAATATTCAGCAGAGAGGGTGAGGACATCTGAACATCTTCAAGCCTGCCATCACTGATCCTGACATGGTAGAAAAGATCCCCCTGCGGGCTTTCAACCCTGGCTGCACCTTCTCCGCTTGCTCCGGCGGTATCTGCGGCTGCGGAATTTCCACTGTATTCAAGGGCTTCAGAAATCATTTCCGTGGAGGTGAGTATTTCCTGGCTCCTCACATAAAACCTTCCAAATGCATCCGGTTCATCGAATATGAAGGGCTTGAATCCAAGTTCACCGTATGGGATATGCACCTCTTCCAGCCTTGCATCAACATTCCTGCCAGCAGCTCTTGCCGCCGGGCCAAGGAGATCTCCTTCGCTGATGTTTCCATTGTTCTGGAGCCTGTTCAGGAATATCTTGGACTCCAGCAGGGCGTTGAAAATTTCCGTAAATTCTCTTCTCACACTGGTGATCATGGTCTCAATCCCTGATTTATTGATCTGGCAACCGCCTACAGAGGAAGCCGAAAAGAAGTATCTGTGTCCTGTAAGCCGCGATATGATCCTCGCCACGTTCTCTCTCAGATATGCAATCTGGTTCTGCGGTACGCCAAAACCCGCGGGCTCGCACACTCGTTTCACAACCTCCAGATTGCTTCTTATCCTCTCCAGTTCAAGCATGATGAGCCTTGAATACCATACCCTCTCTGGAACATCTATATCAAGGGCATCTTCCACTGCCATCTCGAATGCCACAGCGTTTGAGGCAGCATGAAATCCGTTGATTCGCTCCACCATAAGAAGAGCATCCTGAGGTGTAAGCCCTCTTATTTTCAGGGATCTGGTCTTGACATAGGGATCAACCCCAACATGCTTGATCAGCTCCCCGGGTGTGTGCAGATCAAAAGCAACAGATTCAATCAATCCACCAGTGGCAGGGCCATATGCAAAGGTGAACTCCCCCGGAAGATTCTGGTATGTCTCTGCCGGTATTTCACGTCTGTGCTCAGATATGACCTGTTCGTATACCGCATATTTTTCAGTATTTCCTATGAATCGGCCTTCAGGATTTCCAAATCTATAATACCTCAATGTACACCACCAGATAGAAAACTCCAATGAAGAGCGGGAGGGTAGCAGAGAGCAGGGAAAGTGCCGGCATAAGCCGGTCTTTTTCCACATTTGGCTTGTTTCCGCTGAATATCATTCCAGTCACGTTGTAGTTCATGGAAATAAAGGCAGTGGCAAGGAATATGATCACTATGATGAACTGCGCATACATGTGCAGCGAGAGCACATCCGCAAGGATCAGGAACTCCCCGAAGAATGTGCCGAATGGAGGCGCGCCGGTTACAGCCAGGGATGACATCAGCATGGATGCCGACGTATAAGGCATGGATGTGGCCATTCCGCTGATCTCTGCAATCTTCTTCTTTCCAGTAAACCTCAGCACGTTTCCGGAAGAATAGAAAGCCCCTGCTTTTCCAAAACTGTGTGAAAGAAGGAGCAATAAGGCGCCAGTAAGACCGAGTGTACCTCCTGCGGCGAACCCAAGAAGGGCAAGATTCATGTTCTCCATGGTTGAATATGCGAACATTCTCTTGTACCTGACCTGATAGCCAATGAATATTGATGCTGCAACTATTGATATCACGGCAAACCAGACATAAAGCTGTCTCACGGGCTCTATTTCATAAACCCTGTACAGAACATAGAGTGCAGTTGGAAGGAGCACTCCGGAAAACATGGCACTGACAGGGGACGGAGCCTCACTGTGGGCATCGGGAAGCCATGTGTGAACAGGGAATACGCCCACCTTGGTACCGAAGCCTATGAGTGCCAGAGACACAGCAAGAACCATCACTCTGGAATGCACATGCGAGGCTATGGCGGATGAAACTGAAAGAGTGCCTAACGTGTAATATATCAGTATAATGGAAATGAAAGCAAATGTGACCCCCGCAGATACTATGACTATGTATCTCCACGTTGCCTCGAGGGAAGTCTCGGTTTTCTCGGTGATGAGCAGAAGTGCCGAAGAAATTGTAGTGGCCTCTATGCCAACCCACATGAGTCCGTAGTTATTTACTTCCAGGGAGAACAGCATGGACACAGTGAACAGATTCAGGAGAAGATAGTAAGTGGGCTCACTGATGCCCATAACGTCCACACCCTTCAGATATCTGGCGGAATATATGGTTGACATGAGATATACAGCCAGGACCATTATTATGAAGACCATGGTAGAATTCTGTACGAAGAAGAAACCTACCTGGGGGCGGACAAAATACATTGCGCCGGCAACAGCCAGATCCACAGCCCCTCCTATTGCAGAAGCCTGCCTGATTCCTGATCGATAGAGGATTCCGGCTATTCCCGGTATAATTATGATAAGAACTGCAAGTATCTCTCCGATAATCATCCTCTCAACTCCTCCACAGGTTCATGGGTGAATTTCTCAAGTACCACGATTGACGATATTACCACAAGGGCCAGTACATCAAGAAAAACGCTTGCCTCAATGATAATCGGTATAGGGAGAAGGAACATTGCAAAGAGAACCAGAGAATTCTCCTCCTCAACGTAACCGATAATCTGCGTGAAGGTTGTCCTGCGCGATGCTATGAGGAAAAGACCCTGGAAGAAAAGGGTGAGCGGGAAAACAAGCACGGCAGAATTTCCGGAATTTCCAAGGAACGAATGCAGGACTATTCCCGAAAAGGCTATGGAATATATTATAAACACTGAAATGACAATGAATATCAGATCAAGCAGGAACAGGTAAGAAAGGCTTACTTTCCTCTCATAGAGATACACTTTCTGTCTTGGTATCCTTTTCTGCAGGAAGTAATTAACCAGAAAAGCCCTGAGTACAATTATAAGCACCCCCAGGATGAAGAAATCATACGATTTTTCCTCCCAGCCTATTATGAATGCGACAACTGCAATAAGTACAGACTGCACGGACTGGCCCCTTATCATCGAAACAATAAATTCCTGCCCCTGAACATAAAATGCCGAAATTGCAATAAGGCTGGAGATAAGGTAAACCACAGTGTCAATATTGTTCATGGTATCACCTCAGCAAATATGAGGAAAAGTATGGAAAAGGTAAAAGCCGTAGCAAGGTAGTCCATTACCCTGAAGAGTCTCAGCTTGGCCAGTGTTGTTTCAACAACAAGGACAATCAGAATCAGGAGGAGCCATTTTGCTATCATCACGGGAATGTCAATCAGGAAGTATGGAGATGTGGAAAACAGTCCCCATGGAACAAGAAAAACGTTAAGCAGAACAGATCCAAGCAGGTATTGCTTGATGTAGGATGACCATTTGCTTATGGCAAGAAGTTTGCCGCTGTATTCATAGTTCATGCCCTCATCTATCATTCCAAGTTCCTGCACACCTGCACTTTCAAGTGGTATTTTCCCTGTTTCATAAAAGAATAGCATGAAGAACGCCAGTGTTGAGAAAATATGTGCAAGAGACAGATTCTCAAGAGAATGTGAAACGAGGAACGCGTTTGTCGTATATGGGTTGTTTGTTGCGGTCAGGAGAGATACGGCAATGAAAACTGTTATGAGTGTGCCTTCGGAGAGGAAATTGAATGACATGGACCTGGAGACACCCAGTGCAACATAGTTGCTTCCTGAGTTCATTGCTGCCGCTGTCTTCATGAATGCAGCAAGTGAAAATAGAATGGCACCACTGAGAAAATCACCGGAAGCAGTGAAATAAATAGGTACAGGTATCAGGACAGGTATTATGAGGGCGATCAGTGAATAGATACCAAACAGAACATATGGTATGTATTTGAAGAATACTCCCGAGCCGCCTGGTATTATTGTAACTTTCCGGAAAAGTTTCCAGAGGTCATAGTAGGGTTGAAATATGCTGGGACCTCTGCGTGATTCAACCATGGCCTTGAGCCTTGCTAAAATGCCTGCGTATAACGGAGCGCTAAGAACGACAAAGAAGTACTGTGTCAAAGTCTCTGCTAATGTAATCATGTCCATGTTGAACCACCAGTTTCAGGCAGGCGTCATCAGCCAGCTCCGGCTGGCGGTTTGAGCTAGTGGAAACGCCATTCCACGGACTTCAGGGTATTTTAATGATTTATTTAAACCCATCTTCCATCGAAATAAAAGGTACCACTCAGTCTGCCCGTCGTTCATCACAAATCAGACAAGGCTGAATTCATCACAGTGGCATGCTATTATCATGGAAGTCTATTTCTTAATTTCCATCTGCCGATTAAAATTGAAAGAATAATCGCAATGTATTGCGCCAGGGTCAACGCAGTCCGGCAGTTTTCATCATGCAATAATCCAGGGTGGCCGAAATACAGCAACTGCGTTAAATTTTTATCCGTACAGTGATGTACTGATTCTACTGAGGGGCTGTGGGGTAGCTTGGTATCCTACGGGCTTTGGGAGCCTGAGACTCCGGTCCAAATCCGGGCAGCCCCATGTGATCCAGGCCAGGATTCATTCATCCTTGCCAATTGCCTTATTTTTACACTTTCGTTAAATATATTCTCGAGCGAGGGTATGACAATTTCTGTAACTTCCAGCTGAGCTACATGGGTATAGCGCTTTGCCGTCCCCAGGGACATCTGATCGAGATGAATTTGGACCTTGCGGATAAAGATTGATTTTGTTCCCGGTAGCCTTTTAGCAGGGCTTACTGATCCCTGTTAAAGTTCTGATCTTTTTGGGCAGATTGCGTACACAGTAATAGGTCACCATTCCCCTTTGGTGCTGTAAAGAGCGCCATCGGATCGGATGCTGGCCTTCAATCTGCTATATATTTTCTAACATCCTCAAATATCCCATCCAGCAGACCCGTGATCACTCCACTTCACCATTTTCCTGTCCTATCCTTATGCCATGATCCGTGGCTTCGTTCACGTTGATCTGCACATTCTCTCCAGCCCTGATGTCGCCAAAGAATTCAAGTTAGGAGATGATGGAATTCCTGAGGTCCATCTTCCTCCTATTGCTGAACTTTGCAGCAGCATTCATTAAGGACATGACCTGATCACCAGTCGGTATCCATTGATCGGGCACGGAAGGCTCCCTGATCTTCGGCATCTCTATGCCGATATTCAGGAAACGTTTTTTCCGATTCTGAGAGTTGTGTATTCTTTTCTGGAAAATTTTATGATCTCCATCCAGGAGCTCGATAGTATGGCAGCAATCACTATCATCAACCATTCACGTAATCCCAGCGACGATGTATCTATTATTGAATGAAGCGGAGAGTATAGAGAAACGGCTACAAGCATTCCGACAATTATGAGGCCCCATGCCAGTATTATGGGGTTTG
>JAVYSG010000013.1:0-25768 GCA_038729325.1 Thermoplasmataceae archaeon
TCCTTTGTGGGGCATGTAGCGCACTGGTTTGGATCCCTTACCTTGAGGCGGAAGAAGCCGAATCTTGATATAAACCTGTTAAAGTTACCCCACTGGCAGTATCCAGTGTTGATGCACCCATATGAACCCACGTATGGCATGAGTATAAAGACGGCGTACCAGAGAAAACCGAAATAGAAAATGTACAGCATATATTCAGGGTCTGTGCCGTAGAATGTGAGGTTCAGTCTGCCGGTTGAATCGAACCATGAAATAAGTGCCGCAGCTATTACGGACAGATATACCGTGTTAGAGACAATCCTGTAAACCCTGTTCCCGGTATGGTCTGCCCTGGTGAGAGATTTGCTCATGCCGGATGAGCTGTTGAATTTCTTCATGGAATCATAGAATGTTCCCTGATACATTACCGGGGCAGTGCAGAACACTGAACAGAGCTGCCTGGAGCCGAAGAGTAGGGAAAGAACACCACTTATTACGTATGTCAGTATCATTGGAAGAATGAGCAGTGGAGATACAGCGCCTCCTGTGCCAATCCCCATGGACCATCCTATGAATGGTATCATTGATGGATTGCTTATTATGAATGACGGGAGAAGCACTGAATAAATTCCATAGGCCAGAAGCATGAGTGATAACCTGATTCGCGTCTCAATGTCCCTCGTTTTCCTGATCTTGAACACAACAAGGGAGCCCATCTCGATGCCCATCATTACAAGGAACCACGAGGAGAGGCTTACACTGCCGAAGAAGATGAAGAAATCGAATACTGCTTTCCCTGCAACAGATAATATGCCGCCCGTCAGCGGAACAATTCCGGTTGAGGCTATGAACGGAATCCCGTAATACTGGATGTCAAAGGCCGCGCCCATGAAGAATTCTGCAGCGAAAACAAGGAGAAGGAAGCTGAATGACCATTTTCTGTTTGCAAGCCAGTAAGTGCGTGGACCGGAAGAAAGCATACCCCTGTGGAGGGTGCCCCACAGGTAGAGTACCATATCTGCTATCATGGCCAGGGAGAAGAGGTATATGCTACCGTAAACCTGCCAGAGGAAGACCCCTGCCATCATTGCAGTGTAAACGGCAAGAAGCATGAGAATATATGATCCCATTGATCTTCTGACAGACTGTGCCCTGTAAAGGTGCTCAAAAAGGAATACAAAAAACCCTGTCATGACAGCACCTGAAAGGTATACCATCAGTGCTCCCCAGTGATATCCTGTAACTGCAGGAGGGGCAAGAAACATGATTGATGCCTGTGTCAGCAGCAGAACCAGTGTCCACGAACTGTGGTCCTTTCTCATGAGTATCAAGCTCAGGAACATCTCCATGCTCATTGGAAATACGAACCAGTAGCTTGAGATTGACTGGAATATGGCCCCTGCGGGACTGATAACCATCATGGAAAGGTATTGCTGATGCGATTGAATGAGGTTGAAAACCAGGCTCATAAGGATTTCATCCAGAATAACAAATACAGAAGTGAAAACCACGAGGAACTTTCTTGAAGGAATCTGTTCCTCCAGGAATATGTCACGCAGGAAAATACCCAGAAATGGAATGAGTTCAACTGCCATTGCAACCAGTGCAGTCTCTATGGCCCCAATTTCCGAAAGAAAACCCGGAAATGCAAGATAGATAAATGGCCCAACAAGCATTCCGTTCATCATTGCGAGAACAAGGTATACCACCAGCTTCCGCAGTGGGTTGTCTGCCCTGCTGGCTGCATATATTGCATATGCCATTGCAGCAGCCATCGCAGTCATTGCTGCCCACAGCATATAATTCAGGAACTGTTGCATCTCTTTCCCAGCCGGTAGTGTAATTCCATCTCTGAATTAAGTCTTAATGTCACATCAGCGGAATATTTGCCGGCACCTGCATGAATCTCACGCAAGCAGTCCTTGGAAATATCATCCCTGGAATAAATACTTCAGCGTCCGGATCATAGAGCCGGGTTACTTTTGTAAAAATTTACGCTTCAGCAAAGGTTAATTAATTTTAAATCTCTACCTTCTGATGCATTACGTAGTTATTACTGGAGGCGTAATTTCAGGCCTTGGAAAGGGAACAATAACGTCCAGTCTGGGCCATCTGCTCAAGTCCCATGGTCTCAGCGTTACGGCGCTAAAGATTGACCCGTATCTCAATTACGATGCCGGGACGATGAATCCGTATCAGCATGGCGAGGTTTTTGTACTTGATGACGGGAGCGAGGTTGATCTCGATCTTGGAAATTATGAGAGATTCATTGGATCTGATCTTGCAGGAGACAGCAACATAACAACAGGAAAGGTCTACAAGGAAGTTATTGAGAAAGAGAGAAGGGGTGAATATCTTGGCAGTACAGTACAGATAATACCCCACATCACAAACGAGATAAAGAGGCGCATAAGAATGGTTGCCTCGAAGAGCGCATTCGATGTCGTGCTGATTGAGGTTGGAGGTACTGTGGGTGACATAGAATCCATGCCGTTTCTTGAAGCGCTGAGGCAGTTAAATCGCGAGGAGCCCCCTGGTTCTGTCATATTCGGTCATGTAACTCTTGTGCCGGAAATCGGGGCCATGAATGAACAGAAGACAAAGCCGACACAGCACAGTGTAAAGGCATTGAGAGAAATAGGTATCCAGCCGGATATACTGTTCTGCCGCTCCAGATATCCCCTGAGCCTTGAAACCCGCAAGAGAATTGCACTTTTCACTGATGTTCCTCTTGATGGAATAGCCAGCATCAGTGACGCACCCAATGCATATCTTGTTCCGGACCTTATGGAGAAGCAGGGCATTGTGGATTTCATCATTGGCCGCTTCAAGCTTGGATGTAAGGAGTACAGTGATGACTGGGGAAACTACAAGGAGAATCTTAAGAATCCAAAGGAAAGGGTGAAAATTGCACTTGTGGGCAAATACACGGAACTTCAGGATGCATACATGAGCCACAAGGAGGCTTTTCTTCATGTGACCGGAAACACCGGCATTGCGGTGGATATAAAATGGATCAACTCAGACGATCTTAAAAAAGGCACGGATATTCTCGACGACGTGCACGGAATACTTGTGCCCGGAGGTTTCGGCTACAGGGGTATAGAGGGAAAGATCGCAGCTGCAAAATACGCAAGGGAACACAACCTGCCATTTCTGGGCATATGCCTTGGATTTCAGGTGGCGGTCATTGAGTTTGCCAGAAACGTGCTGGGATTTGAGGACGCCAACAGCACTGAATTTGACAGTAAAACGCAGCACCCTGTGATCGATCTTCTTCCGGAACAGAACGGCGTGAAGGATATGGGCGGAACAATGAGGCTTGGATCCAAGAAGGTTCTCATAAAACCTGACACCCTTGCTTACAGCATTTACCAGAAGGATGAGATTTATGAGAGACACAGACACAGGTATGAGGTCAACCCGTCATTCATTGATCAGTTCGCCAGAGCCGGCCTTTTATTTTCCGGAACGGATGATGAGGGGATAAGAATGGAGATCGCTGAATTCAGGGACAGCGAAAACATGATTGCATCACAGTACCACAGCGAGTTCAAGTCCCGGCCCCTTAACCCATCAAAGATTCACCAGCACCTTGTTCTCAGGGCACTGCAGCACATGCAGGAAGCCATGGAGGCAACTGCTTGATATCCATCCAGTCAATGCTTCTTGAAAAGGTGAACGAAAAACTACAGAAATCAGAAAAAGCACGCAGGAGGATGTCTGCAACCAGAAAGGTTCTTCGCTGGGATGGGGGTGCATCGATCACCACTTTCCTCCTTGAGAACGGCCAGATTGCAATAGCCAGTAATGAACTGAACCCCGACATTGTCATTACTGCATCTCCTGATGATGTTCTCGGTATTATGCAGAAAAAACTTGATCCAATGGAGGCGTACTCATCAGGAAAACTCAAGATAAAAGCGTCACTGCTGGACAAGCTTCTCATGGCGGAGCTGCTTTCATGATAAAAACAGGGGATATTGAGTCATACCGGCAGTATCTCTGGACTGCTGTCCGCCAGGAGTATGATATTGCACTCGAGGCAAGGAAGCTGGGAAGGGATGTTACAGATCGGGTGGAGATACCTCTGGCTTCCGATATGGCTGACAGGATAGAGGAACTCATTGAAATAAGAGGAATTGCCGGTGAGATAAGGGAGCTGTCAAAGACCAGGACCCGCGAGGAAATCTCCATTGACATTGCCAGGAAAGTGGCAAAGATGTATGAACCACAGGGGAAGGTCAAGGCGGTGGACAAAGCTGTAAGGGTTGGCCTTGCAATCCTCACTGAAGGCATACTGGTGGCACCGCTTGAAGGCATAGCAGACGTGACCATAGACAGGAACCACGATGGCACGGACTATGTTTCCGTTGTATATTCCGGCCCCATCAGAGGTGCCGGGGGAACGGCACAGGCCCTCAGCGTACTGATTGCGGATGTGGTTAGAAGGGATCTGGGAATTGGAGCCTTCCACGCAACAGATGATGAAATAGAACGTTATATTGAGGAAATACAGGCATACAACAGGATCAAACACCTGCAGTATCTTCCGACCCCGGACGAAATAAGGCAGGTGATCCTGAATTCCCCTGTATGCATAGATGGGGAGGGGAGTGAAGAGGAGGAGGTTTCCGGACACAGAGACATGGAGAGGATTCGCACCAACAGAATAAGGGGAGGAATGTGCCTTGTGCTCTGCGAAGGGCTGATACAGAAATCAAAGAAGGTACTGAAGCATACAGCGAAACTGGGCCTGACTGAGTGGAACTTCCTTGGAAAGAAACAGCAGACAGCACAGGGCGAGGATTCACCAGCTCCCAGGAACTCAGAGAAATTCCTCAAGGATCTGGTGGCCGGCAGGCCCGTTTTTTCCCATCCCGGAAGACCGGGCGGGTTCAGGCTGCGCTACGGAAGGTCAAGGGTCAACGGACTTGCTGCAGCATCCATAAACCCTGCAAGCATGTTCATAGTGGACAGGTTCATAGCAATTGGGTCACAGATCAAGGTGGAGCTGCCTGGAAAGGCGGCAGCCGTGACACCAAGCGATGGCATAGACGGACCCATGGTGCTCCTGAAGAACGGCAGCCATGTTAGAGTGAGAAACCAGAATGAAGCTGAAACACTCCTTCCCGAAATAGAGCAGATAACTGACCTTGGAGAGATACTCATTGCCTATGGCGATTTTCTTGAGAACAATTACCGGCTGGTACCAGGTTCCTTCAACCATGACTGGTGGAAACTATACCTGCAGGATGCCGAACTGAGGGAAAAATATGCCTCATCAGTGCCGAACCAGTTTGAAGCCATTGCACTTGCACGTGAAAAGAAGATCCCGCTCCATCCACTTTATGATTACTTCTGGCATGATCTGAAAACCTCAGAGATTCTTGAACTCAGACGGAGTGTGTCCAGCAGCAGGCTCTCGGGAACGCACCTGATCCTTGACAGCAGAATGCGGAATTTACTGATCATGCTTGGAGTTCCGTTTTCAGCAGGTGCCGATGGCCTTGCCCTTGATGAATACTACCCACTGATCACCAGCCTGGGCCTGGAGATTCAGAATGGTGCCATTGTACAGATGCAGAGGGATGAAAAAGAAGATGACCCGATGAAGCTGATCAATTCCCTTGCAGGATACAGCATACTGCCCAGATCACCGGTAAGGGTTGGATCAAGGCTCGGGAGGCCGGAGAAGGCAGGGGACAGAAAAATGAAGCCAAAGGTTCACGTGCTTTTCCCTGTGGAAAATTACGGAGATACACGCAGGTCCCTTAAAAATGCACGAAAGAACGCCCAGGACGGGTACCAGGTTGAGGTAAGGGTCAGAAAGTGCACCGGGTGCGGTGAGGAATCTGCCCAGCCAATATGCTACCTGTGCGGAGCAGTCACGGAAAATACGGGAAGGACCAGAAAAATAACGGTGGATCTTGACCAGCTCATGGAAAGGTCCATTGAGCGGCTTGGAATTGATCTTCCTGAAAAGCTGGAGATAAAGGGTGTCAAGAAGCTCATGTCGAAGGATAAGGTGAGTGAACCCATTGAGAAGGGATTCCTCAGGGCAATCCATGATGTTTCAACCAACAAGGATGGCACCTGCAGGTATGATATGTCAGATATACCGGTGACACATTTCAGGGCAGAGGAAATAGGCCTTCCAAGGGAGAGGCTGCAGGAACTGGGATACGATCCGGAGAAGGAATACAATGAGATTTTTCCGCAGGACGTCATTATACCGTCAAAATCAGCTGAATATCTCATCAATGTGGCAAATTTCATTGATGATCTACTGATAAGGTATTACGGGATGCCGCCACATTATCTCTGTTCCAGGCCGGAAGACCTCATAGGCAAGCTTGTAATAGGCCTTGCTCCACACACTTCCGGGGGGATACTGGGCAGGATCATCGGCTTTTCAGAAGCAAGCGGCTGCTATGCCCATCCATTTTTCCATGCAGCCAAGAGAAGGAACTGCGATGGTGATGAGGACAGCATCCTGCTCCTCATGGACGGGCTCCTGAATTTTTCAAGAGAATATCTTCCTTCCACAAGGGGGGGGCTGATGGACGCACCTCTGGTTCTCACGGTCCAGCTGAACCCGGATGAGGTGGACAAGGAAGCCATGAACGTGGATACCCTCTGGGAATATCCCATGGAGTTCTACAGGGCCGCTGAGGAGAGGCGCGCCCCATCAGAGATAGAGGAACTCATGATGACCATGAGCGTGCGCATCAAGAAGACCGGCACTTTCATGGGTTCAGGGTTCACCACGGGCACCTCCGATATCAACGGCGGAGTGCTTGTGTGCTCATACAAAACCATAGACACAATGGAGGAGAAGATAGAGAGGCAACTCTCGCTGGCAAGAAGGCTGAGAGGAGTTGATGAGGATGATGTGGCCGCAAGAGTGCTGAACTCGCATTTTCTGCCTGACATGTATGGCAATTTCAGAAAATTCTTCTCCCAGGAATTCAGGTGCACCAAATGCAATACCAAGTACCGCAGGGTCCCATTATCAGGAAAATGCCTGAAGTGCGGAAACCATAACCTGATCCTGACAATACACAAGGGGAGTGTAATAAAATACATGAATGAGACCGTGAAGATATCAAAGGAATTCAACCTGCCGTGGTACCTGAATGTCCGTATAGATAACCTGGTCCGTACAATAAAAGGGACATTCAATTTTGATGAGGAGACACAGCCTGAGCCCCAGCATGACCTGGGCAGCTTTGATGATGCCAGGCCGCAGGTTGCCACAGTGCAGGCTGAACGCGATCTGGACAGTTATCAGGAGGATGATGAGGAGTGATAGGATCGCTGTTTGTGACAGGTCCGGCAGGAACAGGGAAGTCGACATTCTGCTCAGCATACAAGGAATGGCTTATTTCCAATGGATACGATGCGGCTGTTGTTAATCTTGACCCCGGATCGGAATATATACCGTATGAGGCAGAGATTGACATCAGGGAGACCATATCGCTAAGCCAGATAATGTCTGAATACAACCTGGGGCCCAATGGAGCACAGATAGTTGCTGCAGATTTGCTTCTTGAAAATACTGAACCTGTGACAAAGGTGCTGAAGGAACTTGATGATTATTATGTGATATTCGACACTCCCGGCCAGATTGAACTGTTCAGCTTCAGGCCAGGAAGCCCCATGCTCGTGGATCGCCTGAGCAATGGGAAGGCAATGATTGCATTCATAGCGGATGCCGTGTTGTCCGCATCGCCTTCAGGATTCATATCCCAGAAGATGCTCTTCGGATCGGTGCTCTCCAGATTCTACAGGCCAATGCTGTTCGTTCTGAACAAGCTTGATCTCATCACCGATGATGATCTGCAGGCTGTCATGAGATGGGAGGATTCTCCTGACCTGCTCAGGGATGCTTTGATGGACGAAAAGCAGGAGATGGTAAAGGATTACTTTTCCGCCATTCTGAACGCCTTCAGCGAGAGCCAGATGATCAACAGGATCTTTCCCGTGTCGGCAAAGGACCTCTACGGCTTTGAAGATATCTACAGCGAAATGTCGCTGTTCTTCACCGGAGGGTCCGACACGGATACCATGTACAGGGATGACTGAAAGCTGTTCCTCTAATATTTTATGCATTCTAAAAAAAGCCGAATCACGATCCTTATTAAAGGTCAGTGCAGGAATCATGACAACTCTTTAAGCCATCCTCCCTCCCCTGCAAAAGTGTTTTAATCCCATGGCTATAGTGCACAGAATGGGAGCTAAACATCACTGCATTATCTGTGGAGACCTTATCTACGGAGGCATGTACTGTTCCACCTGCTTCCGGGAAATAGAGAGATCCAGAACCATGGACGATGAATCCCTGGAGGATTGGATTGATCGTGTCAGATACACAAAACCCATGTATCTTTATTCAGATCGTCATGATTTTCTTCAGCTGGATGCGTTCTTCAGGAACTGATCGGAAGGCTTCCCTGTTATAAATCTTACTGTACAGCCGGTCATTAAGGTTTTATATTAAGACTCAATGAAGAAACAGGTGAAAAAATGGCTGAAAACTGGCAAACAAAAGACAAACTTAAACCGAGCGGGCTGGAAGGAATTTCTGACAAGCAGATAGATTACCATTTTGAAACCCATTACAAGGGTTACGTGAACAAACTGAACGAAATCTGGGAGAAACTCCCAAACGCAGACAGGAGCAAGGCGAACCAGAATTACAGTGAATTCAGGGAACTTAAGCTGGAGGAGACCTTCAACTATGATGGATCGCTCCTTCATGAGACCTACTTTGCGAACCTCTCGAAGGAACATGCTCCCGTGTCAGAATCTTTTAAGAAACAGGTTGAGAAAGATTTTGGAAGTTATGAAAAGTGGGTTGAGGACTTCAAGGCAACCGGAGTGGCCTTCAGGGGATGGAGCCTCTGTGTCTTTGATCTGAATACCGGAAAGCTCAGGAATATAGGTGCGGATGTTCACAACACCAATGGAATATGGAACGCCATTCTGGTACTGGCTCTGGATGTCTATGAGCATGCATACTACACAGACTACGGACCAAAGAGAGCCCCATATCTTGACGCATTCCTGAAGAACGTCAAGTGGTCAGATGTGGAACACAGGCTGGAAAAGGCAAAGAAAATGTATGAAATATTCAAATAACCCTTTTTTTATTTAAGCAGATACACTAATATTTTAACCGATTCATGATATGGGTGCCAGAATGGAGAAAGCTCCAGCCAGGCTATCTGAAGAATCAGATTTCAGGCCGTCCGTGGATGGCATAGTTGATCTTATGAATTCCCCCTTTTCTCTTGAAGTTCAGGCAAAGACCGCTGAGTTCAGGAAAATGGGGCAGCAGTCAGCGGAAGACCTCTTCGGGGAACTCTGTTTCTGTATTCTTGCTGCAAACACTTCTGCCGAGATGGGGCTCAGGACGCAGCTGTCCATCGGGAATTACGGATTCATACACTCTCCTGAGGAAAAGCTCAGGGATGACCTGAAACAGGTAAAATACAGATTCTACAACCTAAGAAGCTCCTTCATAGTCAGTGCAAGGCCCATAATGGAGAGGCTCCCGGACATCGTAAGGAATATGGATCCCTGGGAAGCCCGTGAATTCCTGGTTAAAAATGTAAAGGGCATCGGCTACAAGGAAGCCTCCCATTTCCTGAGGAATGTGGGGATTTTCCGTTTTGCAATACTGGACAAACATATCATCAGGATGCTCTCATCTGCTTTTCCGGATGGGCGTGAAACAAGAATCACATCCCCCTCCAGGTACCTGGAAATGGAAAAATATTTTTTGATTCTTGCGGAGTCCCTGAAACTGGAGCCCGGTATCCTTGATCTTTACATGTGGAAGATTGCCACTGGAAAGCTCATAAAGTAATGTACTGGCAAACTGTTTGTACCACTTAATGCATGTAATGTTATGATGTTCTACGAAGATGTTGCCAGGGCAGACAGGAATTATGAATACTTTGTTGGCGACCTGTGGACTCTCATGCAGAATGCAGGGTCCAGGGTGGCGGAATATATTTCCAAATCCAGGGGTGATGGAAACAAAATTCTGGTTGTGGCAGGAAACGGCAACAATGGTGGCGATGGTATTGTTGCAGCGACTCTCCTTTCAGGGAAAAACAGCGTAAGCCTCTTTGCCATTTCCGGGCCATACGGAATGAAAACAAGGGATTCTCGCCACGCCATGAGGGATTACAGAGGCAGGTTCATGGACATTCAGTCATTCATGCAGGATGCTTCCGGATACGATGTGATCGTGGATGCAATATTCGGATCCGGCTTTTCAGGTGAACCAAGGCCGCCGTATGATGCCATAATAAGAAAAATAAATGAATCAGGAGCATACATTGTATCCGTTGACGTGCCATCTGCACTGGGATCGTCACTGCCGGTAAAGCCTGCCGCCACCGTAACATACACCGATTCCAAGATCGGTATGACTCCTGAGAATTCCGGAGAGATAATTATAGCAGATATAGGCATTCCGGAAAAGGTATTCACACACAACGGCCCTGGCGAATTTGTCTACTTCAGAAAATCTGAGAAGCTGTCACACAAGGGCATGAACGGCAGAGTCGCAATAATTGGCGGATGGACATACCATGGGTCTGCAGTCATAGCTTCCGGAGGGGCAATGGCTGTTGGCTCGGATCTGGTGAAAATATACACCACCGGCCTGAACTATCCCGTCATTTCATCATACGATCCTGGAATCATTGTGAGAAACCTGGATCTGGGAGTATCCCGCGAAGAGGTGATGAATAACGATTCAATTCTGATAGGTTCCGGTATGGGGAAGGGTCAGGATGTGGATCTGGTGACAGGACTTGTGAAGGGATTCACTGGCACCATTGTCCTTGATGCTGAAGGCCTTGATTTCCACGGACAGATCAAAAAAGCAGCCCCAGGCAGCCGCATCATTATGACTCCGCATGCAGGGGAATTCAGGCGCATTTCAGGGCTGGAGCCGACTCCTGAAAATGCTGAGGCATTTGCTGCATCCACTGGCTCCTGCATAATTCTGAAGGGTTCTGTTGACACCGTTACTGACGGGAAGAAAACAAGGTTCACCGAGGGAGGGAACCCAAGAATGACCATGGGTGGCACCGGAGATCTGCTTGCAGGGCTTGCAACCGGGCTGTCAGCAAGGGCCAAGGACCCCTTTCTGGCATCATGCATGGCATCCTTCCTCAATAAGAGTGCGGGTGACTTCTGCCTCTGGCAGAAATCACTCTGGTATAACGTCAGTGACATGATCCATGCCATTCCGGACCTGATGATCCAGTATGTTGGATAGAACCTGACGGGTCCCGGCATTTCATGGCAAAAATTTTAACGCCGTTGTAATAGCCCTTATTATCATGCTAATAGTGCCATCTTCGTCGTCACTGAAACTCGCAAACTCCGTGGCCAGAATTTCCGGGTCAAATCTGTCGGAAGTCGAAAGGAAGAGATTCCCTGATGGCGAGATGTATGTCAGGATACTCTCGGATACCCTGAACATGGATGTTGCTGTGCTCGGTAATACCCGATCAGATTCTGATATTCTTGAAATGCTTCTCCTTCTGAATGCAGCGAGGGAGGGCGGAGCTAAACGTGTCATTGCAGTTATACCGTACTTCGGCTATGCCAGGCAGCATATGCGTTACAGGGACGGGGAACCTGTATCCTCAAAGGTGATCACACAGGCACTTGAGAATTCCAGTGATGAAATAATATGCGTGGAGATACATGACGAGCAGACCCTGAGTTTTTCCAGCAAGCCTTTCCGGAACCTCAGTGCCGAAAGATCAATGACCGACCACTTCATGAATCGTGTGCCTGATTATGTGCTTTCCCCTGATGATGGCGGATATGATCGCGCTAAGCGGCTTGCAGAAAGCATCGGTACAAGGGCAGCATATATTTTCAAGAAGCGCATAGATCCAAAGACCGTTGAGATGAAGCTCCCTGATATAGACTTTTACGGCAAGACCATACTTCTGGTTGATGATATTATCTCCACTGGGGGAACAATTATAAAGGCGATCAAGCTATTGAGGCAGGCTGGTGCCTCCCGAATAAGCGTCAGTGCAGTTCATGGCGTCTTTGCAAGAGAATCCGACAGGATAATATCCTCTGAGGTTGACGAGCTTGCTGTATGCGATACCATTGATGGCCCTTACAGTACCATTTCAGTTGCAGGCACCATTGCCGGATCACTGGAGAGATGAAACATGGGTGAGGAACTCAGGGTATGCCAGAGGGATGGCCCCTTCAGGGGAAGCCAGTGCCCTGTCTGCGGAGCCAGAGGAAAAGTGCTGATGCATGAGAATGAGGTTGAAGGAGTTGGCAGGATACTTGCTGGAATGCTCAGGCATTTCCCGGAGAACTACGGAGTACGCCTCAATGAGCACGGCTGGGTGAAGATATACACCATTATTCCTGTTATAAAGGCGCAGAAAAGGAACTTCTGGTGGCTCACGCCCTTCCACGTTGAGGCACTGGTGATGACAGATCCGAAGGGGAGATACCAGATAAACGATCATGGCGAAATCAGGGCTGCATATGGCCACACCATACCCATCAATGTTGATGATATGCCCACAGATGTGCCGGCGAAGCTTTATTACCAGACCACGGACGAGGAGCTTGAGTTCATAAGGGAAACCGGGATAAGCCCTTCCGACAAAAGCTGGATACACCTGTCACTGACTGCGCGCCAGGCCTTTGTGTCCGGGCTGTTTCATATTGATTCCCCTGCCGTTGTTGCCATAGATGCTGCTGCGCTAGAGGAAGCAGGATATCCTGTATACAGGGCAACAGACGATGTCTTTCTGGTGGGCGAGATTCCCCCCATGTTCGTGGGTGACAAGATCTCTGAAACATTTGAACTTACACCTGAGGAGAAGGATGAGATCGCCGAGGTAAGGGAACGCATGGAAAGAAGGATGAGCAGGGATTCTTCCCAGTGATTCTATTATCTTCTGATTTATTAAGACCATCTGGAGTTTCATTTCAGCAGGGACTGGGCTTTGCCAAGCAGGGTGATCAATACCAGAGTGATCAGAATCCACGATGATGAGTAAATCCCGAGAGCTTTTATTCCGCTTTTGCGCATTAACAGGAGACCGGCTGCTGCAGCAGACAGCAGAGTCCCCATTATGGTAATGGAGATGGGTACAAGCATACCGGGAAGTGAAACGATGATGATTGCAGATGCAACAACCGGGATTTCCACCGCATACCACGTGTGAAAGAAATTCACGCGATGCGCCCGTGCAGACACTATGGCGGTTGCTCCTGTGGCAAGGATGATGTTCATAGCAGAGAATATGCAGAAATATCCGGCCTCCTGCAGTGTAAAACTGCCCGTCATGGCACTGCTTATGACCGGGAACTGTGATGTGATTGCCATCATTGATGCTCCTCTGTTAAGGCTGCCCCTTTCTGATGTGAATCTTTCCGTATATGAGAATGCAAGGATAGCCGCCACAAATATCACCACTGGCAGAAGGGGAAGATAACCAGCTGCAATACCGAAGACCAGGACCACTGATTCCAGTGCAATAATCCCCCACTGGACCGGTTTCATCCGCGATGCCAGAATAACAGGAAATTTCTTCTCTGGAGATCTGGCTTCCCTGAGAGATGCCAGTATCGTGTCATACAGGCTTATTCCCGGCAGCATTGATGCCAGAAGGATCAGGCCATACACATGGAACATGGACGGGTATGAGACCCCCAAGATCAGCGTGGCAGACCAGGTAACAATGAGACCATGCTCTCTGGGAAGTATCCTCACACAGACCGAAATGTCCCTGCTTTAATAACGGTCAGTCCTCACATTTCAGGCATGTGGTGTTCCGGAACCATTTCAGAGATAATCGCTTGATCGTTCCTCCATATATTTCCGGAATGATTCCCTGCCCCATATCATGGCTTCCAGTATGTCATACTGATGCCTCTGCATTATTGAGACATCAGGATCCCTGTCCGCTTTCCTGACTATGCTGATACCTGATTTCTGAGCTATGTCTCTGTATGCTGCCTGCCTTACACGATCCATGCTTGACAGGCTCCTTTCTGTCATTATGACATCATGACTGTCACTGAGCCTGAGAGCGTCATCATGGTACCGGTAGATGTTTGAATCTATGACTATCTCCTCCTGATCCGGGAGGTCTGGATAAATTATCTGAGGCAGACAGTAAAGTCCATGGCCGCTGAATTTTTCACCAGTTCTGATTTCCACCCCCATCCTTTTCAGGACTGCGCTGTAATAATCAACAAGCCTTCCAGTCTCTAGCTTCTTCCACCTGTCCCAGATCTGCAGCAGCTGCCCCCCGATTTTATCGTTTGCCTCATACAGTGTGACATTCAAGCCGGATTTTGCAGCCATGAGTGCAGCTTCCAGTCCACTTATTCCGGCTCCGGCAATTGCGATGTCTCCGGAAAGCTTCATGAAAGGCTTCCTGACGGATTCCAGCCCTGTATCCGGGTTTACGGTGCATCTGACCTCACCAAATCCAAGATCCCTGCACGCCTGATTGCATCTTATGCATGGCCTGAGTGTCTCCGGACTCTTCATTAACTTCAGAGGGAAATACGGGTCGGCCAGTTCGGCCCTTCCAACAGAAACATAGTCGGCCTTTTCGAGGACTTTCTGCGCATCCTGAAGGCTTGTGACCGATCCCACTACCATGGTGGTAAGATTTGCTTTTCTTGGCAGTCTGTCAAGGATATGAGTCCTTGGGCTGTAAAAGGATGATGAAGATCCTGGAGGGGCAAAACGTCCGGCAGAGAAGTGCACGTAGTCAATTCCCCTGAGGGCTTCGGCAATTTTCAGGCCGTAATCTGGACCGTATCCATCCGGGTCATCCTCATAAAGGCTGAGCCTGATGCCCAGAGCCATGTCCTCCTCCTGCCTGATGCCGTCTATTATTTCCTGTACAATCCTGATGCGGTTTTCAAAGGATCCACCATACCGGTCCGACCTCAGGTTCAGTGCCGGTGAGAGAAATTCCTGCAGCAGGTATCCGTGTGCCCCGTGCAGTTCCACTCCATCAAAATTCGCCCTCCTGGCGAAACCGGCAGCCTTGATGAAGGAAGATATAACAGAATCAATATCATCACCGGTCATTTCCCTTGGAGTGTATCCAACATAATCCACTGCTGAAGGAGCCATTGGAGATTCCCTGTTTGTGTCAAGAAAAGCCTTTCCCCCGGCATGGACAAGCTGCATGAAAACCCTGCTTCCATGAATGTGGATACGTTCGGTTAACCTCCTGTATTTCGGTATGAAGTCGTAGCTGTATACACCGGATTCGTTCCTTGAGCCCCGGGAATTTTTACTGTCCACATAGGTATATTCTGTTATTATGAGGCCTGCACCGCCCCTCGCTCTTTCCTCAAGATACGCAATGTGATTCTCATTGGTATTGCCATCGGGATCTGCCAGATTCGAGATCATGGGTGCCATCACTATCCTGTTCCTTATGGAAACGTTTCCAATGGTTCCTGGTTCACTTATATTCATCCTGCTGACAATTTGACTTAGTTCTTAAGAATAGCCATTCAGTCCTCTGCTGCGAAAGGGTTAAAAATTCTCCCGGATGGCGTGATCATGCAGAATGTTGTGGTAAGTGGACTCGGACCCGGAATGGGATGTGCTATCTCAAGGGCTCTGACGGCTGCAGGATACAGAGTTTATACCATTTCCAGAAGCACCGCTGGAGATAAAATTGCTGCGGGCATAGGTGTGCGCCATTATTCAGGTGATCTCAGGGATCCCAGATCCGTTCATGAAGTGTTTTCCAGCATTGTGCATGATGCGGGCAGGATTGATCATGTGATTCACACAGCTGGAGGGTTTTTCAGGAATGCGGCAGTGAAGGATGTGGATCCGGATCTGTTTTCGTCTGCACTGATGAACAATGCCCAGACATTTTACAACGTAGTGAGGGAAAGCACAGGGCACCTGGCGGAATCCCGCGGTTCCATAACGGCACTGACGGCTGCAAGGCACGTGTACATGAACAGTCACGCAGGCTATGCAGCTGGAAAGGGTGCTGTAACATTCATGGTTCAAGAACTTGCCGGAGAGCTTGCTCCCATGGGAATCAGGGTCAACGCTGTTGCTCCCGGCTTCATATCAAAGGAAAACTGTGGCGAATCAGATGTGAGGAATCTTCTGGGAAAAGGGAGACACAGCGCAGGTGCAATCGCATCTGCTGTGATGTGGATCATGAAGAATGAAGAGATCACAGGACAGACCATTGAGGTGGATTCCGGTTTCGGCACACAGATCGACGATGGCCTCTGAAAAGTGAACAGTTTAATAAATAATGTCAGCGTACGGAAAACGATGTCAGTAATAGCAGACGTCAGTTTCACACGTTTTGGCAAGAGGCCCGAAGGGTTACTGGACCTGGCTGCTGAATCCGCTCTTCCCATAGTCAGGAGATATGGCAGAGATATTGATTTCATTGTTTTTTCAAATTCATATTCAGGAGAATTCAATGATATATCCGGAGCCAATAACCTCATTTCAACAAGGTTGTCCATGGATGAAGTACCATCCATGCGGGTTGACAACACCAGCGGGAGCGGAGGCAGCGCAGTGATGGTGGCTGATTCGCTCATAAAATCAGGCAATGCAGGGAGCGTGCTTGTTATAGGTGCTGAAAAAATGACGGGTTATCCCACCAAGAAATCAACCAGGATCATAGCATCGCTTCTGAATCCCGAGGAACGATCGGCCGGTATATCGCTGCCGTCACTGGCTGCATTCATGACCAGGGCTTACCTGAAGGAATTTGACGCTCCACGTGAGAGCATAGCCCGAGTTGCTGTCAAGAATCACCATAACGGGTCACTGAATCCGTATGCACATTTCCAGTCCGAGGTGACACTTGAGGAAGTCATGGCCTCCCGGGTAATTGCAGATCCACTGCGAATCTTTGAATTTTGCCCTGTGAGCGATGGTGCTGTTTCGTTGCTGATGACCTCAGACGAGAACAGGGATTCCTTCGGAAAAGATCATGTTGAAATTCTCGGTGCCGGATACTCCTCTGGAACGTCATCGCTGTCATACAGGGATTCGCTGACCTCCATAGGAAGCGTTAGAAGAGCTTCAGAAATGGCTTTCCGCAGGTCTAAACTTACCCCAAATTACATTGACGTTGTGGAGCTTCACGACATGGCTGCAGTACTGGAAATAATAGAGAGCGAGGATGCAGGTTTCTTCAGGAAAGGCCATGGATGGGAAGCGGTGATGAATGGAGAGACTGAAATAGGCGGACCAAGGCCAATAAATACCAGCGGTGGGCTTAACTCCAAGGGACATCCAATTGGAGCAAGCGGTGTGGCCCAGGCCGGAGAAATATATCTTCAGATAACCGGAAAGGCAGAGAAGAGGCAGATAAAGGATGCCCACCTTGGCTTCTCCCTCAGTATGGCCGGATTCGGCAATAATGCCACTGCCATAGTTTATGGAGGTGCATCATGAATATAAACAGGTGCAGGAACTGCGGAACAAGATTCCTTGTGGCAAGATCAGTATGCCCGAAGTGCGGAAAGGAGGATTTTGAGCATGTCCCTGCAGCGAGCGGCACAGTTCTGGAATCCGTGGAGCTTATTGCAACGCCAGATCCGTATCCGGACCGGTATTATCTCGTGCTTCTTGACGTGGATGACGTGAAGGTATTCTGCCGCTCACAGGAGAAACTTAAGGAAGGGTCCATGGCCGAGATTCGGGACGACGATCTTGGACCCACATGCATGAAGGCCTGATGCCTCAGCATGGTTAAACCTCATTCTTTTCTTCCATCAACTCCGGCATTTCCACGGATAATGTTTTTTTCTGTCAGTCTGGATATCTCTTCGTCGCTGTATCCAAGACCGTGAAGAATCTCCTTTGTGTTTTCCCCGAGCATTGGCGGGTGAAGACGGACTGATCCTGGCGTTGCAGACATTTTGAATGGCGTTCCAAGCAACCTTATTTTGCCATAGGGTGCCTCCATATCAACGAGCATATTCCTCTCTGCTATCTGGGGGGTATTCACCGCCTGATCGATGCTGTTTATGGGTGCGGCTGGAATGCCGGACTCCAGGAACTTCTGGAAGAGTTCCTGTGTTTTGAATTTCGCGAATGTAGCGTTTATTTCATGCACAAGTTTTTCCCGGTTACGGACTCTTTCCACATTGGTAAGAAACAGCGCATCAACTGTAAGATCGTCACGGCCTATTATGCTGCAGAAAGTTTTCCAGAGCTTCTCGGTGCCAACAGCCACCGCTATGTATCCGTCTGCTGTGGGAAAGACCTGGTACGGAGCTATGTTTGAGTGAGCGGATCCCAGGTGTCGGGGGTTCTTTCCAGTTGAGAAATATCCCAGTGCCTGGTGCGTCAGGATTGAGAAATTTGCATCAAGCATTGACATATCTATAAACTGCCCTTCTCCTGTGGCATCCCTGTGCCGAAGGGCTGCCAGTATTGCTATTGCAGAGAAAAGTCCTGCAGTTATGTCTGCAATGGGAACTCCAAATTTTATGGGTGATCGGCCGTCTTCTGCATTCAGACTCAGAAGCCCGCTGTAAGCCAGTACTGTGAGATCGTAGCCGGGCCATTCTCTGGAAGGGCCTGTCTGTCCATAACCCGACAGGCTGCAGTAAATGATTTTGCTGTTCAGTTTTCTGGCCATTTCGTATGCCAGACCAAACTTTTCCATGGTGCCTGGCCTGAAGTTCTCAATGATCACATCAGAGTTCAGGACAAGTTTCCTGAGAATCTCCTGGCCTGCAGGATTCTTCAGGTCAACACAGATGCTTTTCTTATTGCGGTTTGCGCTGAGATAGTATGAGGACATTCCTTCCATGTAAGGCGGAGCCCATGACCTTGTCTGATCACCGGCAAGGGGCTCCACCTTCACAACTTCTGCACCAAGATCTCCCAGAGTCATTGTAGCCATTGGACCCGCCATTGCCTGTGTCAGATCCAGAATTTTCAAACCACTTAGGGGGCCCGCTCCTTCCATGGTTGGAAAACTGTACATGGCTTAAAAAATGTCCTGTATTCAACCTTAAGATTTAACAGTAAGATCATACCCATGGAACCTGAATTGAATTTTTTGCAGGGCTATATTCACAATGGATTTAGACTCTATTTAATGATTCCTGTATCAAAATGATAATAAATTTATAGGTAAAGTGTTTAGCTTTTAGAATGAATGAAACAATTCCAGCAAAAAGTTCATGGAAAGGTGTAAACTGGAAAATTTTTTACACTTCTTGGGGCGGATGGACACTGGACGGGTTCACAGCGTTCATTTACGCCTTCGTGAACGTTGTGACCACTGAATATCTGCTCAAGGCAACAGGGATAAGCCTGTCGTACAAGGATTTCTTCCTTGAGGCATTTTTCGCAGTATTCCTTCTGGGATGGGGGGCATCTGTAATTTTTGGTCCTCTATCAGATAAATACGGAAGGGTTAAGACCCTGGCCATAAGTGTAATTCTGTTTGCTGTGGGATCCATATTGAGCGGAATAGCTACCAATGCATACGAGTTCATGATATTCAGGTTCATAGTAGGGCTGGGCATTGGATCGGTCTGGTTCACTGGTGGAAATGCCGTGGCTGAGGCTTTTCCAGAAAACAGGAGAGTTATGGGTGCAGGAATGTTTCATACCGGATACTACTTCGGATTCTTTTTTGCTGCCATTGCTTACCTGATTCTGTTTCCGTATATCGGATTCAGGGGTCTGCTGATGCTTGGGGCACTGCCTGTGGTATTCGTAGCTTACCTGGGATTCAGGACCAGAGAACCTGAGAGATGGGAAAAGGTTCAGAAAACCACTGAAATTTCAGCCAGGAAGTCTTTTCTTTCTGCGTTCGGCAAAGAATACCGGCGGACAACCATTGCAGGATCCATAGTGCTCATTGCTGTTATTGTTGGCCTTTATGGCGGAACCGTGTACGTGCCGGACGTTACAACAAACATAATTTTAAGGCTCCCTCATCTGGCTTATCCCACAATCGACCTTGTGGCTGCTGCAGGTGCTGAAGTATCACTGTTTACAGTAATAGGCTGCCTGATAATGCCATTCCTGGCGGAGAAGCTGGGAAGGCGCGCAACGGAGATAATTTTCCTTGTGCTCATGGCAATAAGCGTCTTTCTGATTTATGACGTGGTATACTACACGGGATCACTTCTGGAACTGTTTCTGGCTGTTCCATTACTGGGCCTTGGAGGCGCCGATTTTGCAGTGTTCACTCTGTGGCTTCCGGAACTCTACCCAACAGAGTTCAGAGGTTCAGGATTTGCGTTCGTCACATCCATGGGCCGATTCTTCGCAGCAGCAGTAATATTTGGAATTGGTGCCCTTGCCCTTGATGTTGGATTCGGACATGCTGTGGCATATACAGCGATCGGTTTCATCATAGTGATACCACTCGTTTTCCTGATGAAGGAAACCAGAGGAAAGGGACTGAAGGAAGATGTCAGAATAGAGAAGTAAATCTAAAATCTGTTTTCCATCATATTTCCATCCCGCCAGAAATCGTGCATACAGTGCCTCTAACCAGTCATTCTATACCTTAATTTTTCTGGCAAAACTGTGATCAGTAATGTGCGGATGTATGATTTTACAGTTAAAGCTGAATATTCATCAATCGTTGCTAGGATTTTTTAGAGGATATCTCCCGGATGAGTTTCCACTGTTCACCTGTCAGGCCAAGAAGATTGTTGAATTCGCCTGCTCCCTTCAGCCATTCCCCTCCGTCAATGGTAACAACCTCCCCGTTGATGAAACCTGCCTGATCGGACACGAGATATGATGCAAGATTTGCGATCTCATCCATATTTCCAACTCTTCCCATGGGAACCCGCTCTGTAAGCAACTTCTCAACTTCAGGAAGCGGAAACAGGTTTTTCTTTGTAGCTTCTGTGGGAAAGGGGCCGGGAGCTATTGCAACATGCCTGATTCCGTATTTAGCCCACTCAACAGCCAGTGATCTTACTGTTGCAAGAACTCCTGCCTTGGCTGCAGCCGAAGGCACAACGAATCCTGAACCGGTCCATGCATAGGATGTTACAATATCAAGGACCACCCCGTGGTCACCTGAACTGATCCAGCGCTTCCCAAGTTCAAGCGTCATGTAAAGCGTGCCATGCAGCACAATGCCAAGTACAGCGTCAACAGCATGAGGGGAAAGGTTTTCCGTTGGTGATACAAAATTTCCTGCAGCATTGTTTACCAGGATATCTATATGCCTGAATTTCCCCATAAAATAGTCAACCGACTCAGTAATCTCAGCAGGATTCCTCACGTCGCACCTGTGGTATTCTGCAGGGATTCCTGATCTCCTCAGTTCTTCAGCGGCCTTTTCTAGAACGTTTTCTCTGCGCCCTATGATGCATATTGATGCCCCAAGACTGCCGAATCTTTTGCACATTTCAAAGCCTATACCGGTTCCCCCTCCAGTAACCAGGGCGACTTTGCCCTTCAGAAGATCTTTCTCAAACATGTCATGACCAGTGTTAAACAGTAATTGAATTTCTCCATTTCCCTGCAGCGGTTGAACATAAATAATTGCCCTCTGCATAATTTCTTATTGTGAAAAGGACTACTCAACCGCGAAGTGTAATCATGAGTGCGCTTGAAGATGCCTTGGAACTCAGGAAACTGGCAATGGACCATCAGAAGTTTTTCAGGGAGAGTATTCCTCTCATAGCTTCTGAGAACATAATGAGCCCGCTGGCCATGGAAATGCTCACAACAGATCTTGGTTTCAGGTATGCCGAAGGGCTGCCTCATCACAGGTATTATCAGGGAAATTTTTATGTTGACCAGATAGAAGATAAGGTTATAGAGCTGTCAAACAGGGTTTTCAATGTGAAGCAGAGCGATCCACGCCCGGTTTCCGGCACAAACGCCAATATGTCGGTCATCTATGGACTCCTCAAGCCGGGCGATAAGATTGCCACACCTGATCTTTCTGGAGGTGGCCATATAAGTGCAGCAAAGTTCGGTGCAGTCGGGCTTCGCGGACTGAACACGGTCAATTATCCATATGATCCGGAAACCATGAGTGTCCTTCCAGATGAGGCATCGAAACTCATTATGAGGGAAAAACCAAAAGTCTGCCTCTTCGGCCAGTCCGTTTTCCTGTTTCCAGCCCCCCTGAGGGAGATGGCGGATGCATTCCAGGAAACGGGCTGCACAGTGTGGTATGATGGTGCTCATGTTCTTGGCCTTATTGCCGGAAAGCAGTTCCAGGACCCGGTTCGTGAAGGTGCCCATGTAATTACAGGGAGCACACACAAAACACTGCCTGGGCCACAGCACGGAATAATTCTTGGAAACACAACCGATGACATGTGGAAGAGCATACAGAGGGGTGTATTCCCGGGAACACTGAGCAACCACCATCTGAATGCCATGGCTGCACTTGGTGTTACATTGGCTGAAACTCTTGAGTTCGGCCAGGATTATGCCAAACAGATCATAAAGAACGCCAGGGCAATGGCCTCAGAACTGAGCGAAAACGGTATTCACGTACTTGGCGAATCAAGAGGATTCACTGAATCACACACGTTCATAATGAATGTGAGCAAATTTGGCGGCGGAAAGCTTGTTGCAGAAAACATGGAAAAATCCGGCATAGTTGCAAACAAGAATCTGCTTCCTGAGGACAATAACAAAAATTCACAGAATCCAAGCGGCATACGTGTTGGAACGCAGGAAATAACCAGAATTGGCTTCACTGAATCAGATGCAAGACATGTGGCGAGAAGCATGGCTGAAGTTATAAAAAAAGGGCAGTCAGACCGGGTGAAATCTGAAATGAAAGAGCTTAAGGAGAGTTTCACACAGGTCAGATACTGCTTCGGGAATCTTAAGCCATACCAATACATTGAACTTTACAGGTGATCCTGTTGCCTGTACGAATTGGTGTGGTTGGATTTCAGGGAGATGTTTCAGAACACATCGATATCCTCAACTCAATCAGGAAAAAAGGGGAAATTGATGTTGAGGCTGTGGAGGTAAGGAAACCTGAAAAACTTGATGGTGTTTCAGGCATAATAATACCAGGTGGGGAGAGCACAACAATATACAAACTCACACAGAACTACGGGATTTATGGCAGGATAAAGTCCATGGCAGAGGATGGCGTACCTGTGATGGGCACATGCGCCGGTCTCATCCTTATTTCACGGGAAACAAATGATGTGAGAGTACCTGGAATGGGAATTATTGATACTGAAATTAAAAGGAACGCCTACGGAAGGCAGATAAATTCATTCATTGAGAATATTAAAATTGATGAAATAGGAGATTTCCAGGCCGTATTCATTCGCGCTCCGGTCATATCATCGCCTGGAAGAAGCAGGGTAATGGCCATGAGAGGCAATGATATTGTGATGGTCAGGCAGGACCATATAATTGGAATGACATTCCACCCTGAACTTACAAGAGATACGAGAATACATGAGTATTTCCTCGGCATCATGGAGAGGGAGGGGTACATTTCCTCTGGAAGGTGAAAATGAGTATGTCAGAAAATAAGAGAACACCGCTGTATGAAGAGCATGTTAAACTGAATGCGAAAATAATTGATTTCCACGGATGGGATATGCCGCTCCAGTACACAAAAATAATGGATGAGCATATGGCAGTAAGAACCCATGTTGGAATATTCGATGTGTCACATATGGGTGATGTTGTTGTTGAAGGGAAGGATGCAGAGAAATTCCTGAATCACATGTTCCCCACAAAAATATCTGATCTTGAAAATGGTCACGCTGTTTATACGGCATTCCTCAATGAGCAGGGAAACATAATAGATGATACCATAGTCTATAGAATCTCAAGTGATAAATTCTTCTTCGTGCCAAATGCATCCATGATAGATACAATAGTATCGTGGGTGAAGAAGAATTCCGCTGGATACTCAGTGAATATATCAGACTATTCCAGTGATATTGCCTGTATAGCCCTTCAGGGTCCAGACAGTATTAAGGTTATGGCTTCACTTGGAATAAAAGATCCTGGACCATTCAGGTTTGAGGAAATGGATTCCGGGAAGCTGAAATTCTCTGAAAATAAAATTACAGGAAGGAAATCAGCCATAATATCAGGAACAGGCTACACCGGAGAACATGGGATAGAGATACTATGCAGCTCCAGGGATGCTGCTTCTGTATGGGAAACTCTCCTGAAAGAGGTGAAGAGAGAAGGTGGACTTCCATGTGGTCTTGGATCAAGAGACACACTCAGGATGGAGAAAGGAATGCTTCTTTCAGGGACAGATTTCCATGGAGAAAGGAATCCTCATGAATGTGCAATTACATTCATCCTGACAAATGATGGTGAATTCATAGGGAAGGAAGGATTATTGAGGCCAGTCAATGAAATATTCAGGGGATTCATCCTGGATTCGAAGATAATTCCACGTGCAGGAAATATCGTAATGAAAGACGGAAACCAGGTGGGGAAAATCACAAGCGGAACTCTTTCACCTGTACTTGACAGAGCTATTGCTCTGGGATTTGTCGATAAAAAATCAGTAAAACCCGGAAGTTCAGTTACCATAAGAGTAAGGGACAGGGAACTCAATGCTGCGGTGTCAAGGCCAAAGATGGTTCCATAGGAAATACACCCCTCTCCCCCTATCTTTCCTCGAATGTGATAAATTTTCCATCTGAATACGTTCTGAAATAATAGCTGTATTTTTTGTTTCCATTTGTAGCTGTGCAGTTCCGGCCTTTAGAATAATTGCCATCAAGGTTTACACTATCTATTTTCTCCCAACCGGTATTCTCCTTAACTCTTCTCACCATCTCCTGAAAAATGTCTGCACATATGTTGCAGCAGAACAGCATGTTCTCACCGTCTATTTCACGCCAGTATTCTCCCCATGTTGCATTGCAAAGTGCACATCCGTCATTATTGTTTGTTTTCAAGAAGCATCCCCCTCTCAAGCCTTGCGTTCAGATAATCATCAAAGACTTCAATGGATTTAAGGAATACTGCCTGGCAGTCCTGTGTGTTCCTCATCTGTGTGGAATATTTTTCAATCAGGTCAAGCGCTGTTTCTGAATGTGAAACATCGGCACTGTAACCCTCGCCCAGGAAGTTTACTGCCTCAGGTGTAATGCTACCATCCTTCAGAATTGCCGGGTCGAAATATCCTAAACTTGCGCCATATTCCCTGATCTTTCTGCTGGCAATAAGTTCAAGGGAATGCATTGCTGCCATTCCTTCCACGAATGTAAAATCCCTGCTGATCATGTTCCATGCCTCAACTGCCCTTTTTGTGGCAGGGAGCGGATCACTGCCATAGATTGAATCCCTGGAAATGCCAAGTGATTCTCCCATCCTGAGAAGGAGTTCGTGATGTGACGGCCTCTCTTCGCTGGATCCGTACCATTCAGATATTATGTTTTCAATCTCGAATGCCTGCACATCTTCATGGTCTGTATTTGATATTATGGAGGCGCAGCTTCTCACCCACTGTTTCAGGAAGTGATGATGCTCCATAGCATATCCCTTCAGCACATATTCAGCTGGATGCTGCATCTCAACAATGAACATGTGGGGAGGGTTTCCGTAAAATTTTCTGACAAAGTTGGAAATAATCCACTGTTTGATTGAAGCTGTCCTGAAGAATTTTTCAAACTTCAGTTCCAGTTCATCCTGCCCGAACCGTTGTTTTCCAATGTATCTGTTGAGCCACATTATATGGGCAGCATCATTTTTCAGCTGAAGGGCATAAAAGTGGTCCGAAAGTCTTGCTATTGTATC
>JAVYSG010000014.1:0-25694 GCA_038729325.1 Thermoplasmataceae archaeon
TTTTGATATGCAAAGTTCTGACAACTTCTTCGGCATGTCCTTCGGACAGTTTGGAAGTTCATTTGCTACCCAGTTCACGCTATACCAGCTTAACAATCAGAATTTTAATGGATATTTCGTGAGCAACGGCGCAAAACAGACACTCGACGCCTCAAACACCTCCATTAAGGTTTCCAGCTCAACTGGCATACTTATTTCCAGCTTTGTAGCATCTGGCAACCTGAGAGATTACATGGAGAAATACATGCATGAACATGATTACGGGAACAAATTCACCTACAACGCTTCAACTGGAAATGTTACTGGAAGATTCGTCGACTTCAATTTCAACAATGAAACTGGAGTCATAAGCAACTACTCATCAGTGGGGTCATATCACAGCCTGATATTCAACAGCATAGAATCATCAGGAAACGGTTCCATTGGAAGTCCGTCATTGTTTCCGGCATTCAGGACAGGAATTCCAATGACATACGGAAGTCTGTTCTTCTATGCCAACAGTTCTTACATATATACAGTGCACGACAATCCCGCTCTTCAGTTTGACATGATACTTAATAACGGCACCATGAAACTGAACATATCAAACAGCCTTACAGTCACAAACCTGAGCAGAATAGGGGGAATAGCCAGTCCGCAGATCCATATGAATGCAACGTCTCTAACACAGAACCTGAGTACACAGGAAGGCGTGCAGCTTGAACTTGAACAGCAGTTCCACCGTGGAGCTTACCTCTATTACATACACAACTCAACCTTCAGGGGAATGCTCGGAATATCCGGCGGGAATGTAACCTATAATGCAACGGACAATATAATCACAATAAGGACAGATGGTGTGGAAATGGTGCACTTCCTGGCACCGCCAGGACTTAACCAGGTCCCTTCCGTGGTCTTTTCACATGTGGAGTACGCACTTGAAAAAGGCAAAATCGCAGCACAGGTCTCAATACAAACACTGAACAACACAGCAGTGAACTATACAATGTTTTTCAATAACTCTCTCTCAATGAAGATAAACTCAGTGGCAAATGGAAAAGTTCAGATTGCAGTAGCGTCGTCGGAACACACTGGTACAAACCTGGTGTTCTTCGTCAACCAGAGCGTCATGAACTCAGGAAAAATATACGTATACTTTGACGGGCACCTGGCAAATCTCTCCTCATCAATAGCCACGGCTATTAACGCAACAAGCAGCACATCAGCATACTATGTATATGAACAGGTCAACGGGGGTTATCTGGTTGTCGTTCATATCCCGCACTTCTCAGATCACACCATAACAATTTCAGATTCACTCATATCGAGCAGCACCAGTACTTCTCCACTTCCGCTCAGCGCTCTTGATCTAGCCATAATAGCAGTTGTTGTTGTTGCCGTGATAGCTGGGGTAGTCCTGTCCGTGAGGAAAAGGTAATACAAAAGGTGGGAACAATACCCTACCATTTTAATTTTTTTGTCTTCATCTGACTGGAATTATTTCAGGTTCACAGGCTGTGCGGCTTTCCTTTTAATGAGTAGTTCAGCAAATTTCTCGGGAATGTAAAGGACATCGTTATCATGAAGAAAATAATCTCTTTCTGGCTGTGCAATCGGGGGCTGATCGCCGAGAATTCTAACAACAACAAATTCGGAATGGTCGATCGTGGCTTCTGGCAGCATTTCATTATGAACAATCTCAGCCTCAGGTTTCACTTCCGGCTCAGGAATGGATTCCACTATCTCTTCAGTTTCCTCCCTAATCTCCTCTGCCGGACTGACCTTGTTCAGGAGAACATTGTATTCATCATACATCAGATTGTGCAGCTTCGTGATGAAATCTCTTTCTTCCGGCGTTAGAGCACCAAGGGTTTCACCATCCAGGTCATAAAGGGAAAGTGTGGATATCTTCTCAAATCTCTTCTGGAAGAACGCCCTGAAATCACGCTCTATGTCACTTATGCGTTCCTTGATCGTTATGTAACCGTCTATGTCCTGGCTTTTCAGGTGTGCCTGTGCCTCTTCCTTGAGCGTTTCAAGGGCTGAGGTAATATTCCTGTAAAAAGCAGGATCGAGTTTTTTTGGCTTTCTAGATCTAACTTCAACCCTCAGAAAGGAGCGCAATTCATCAGTAATTCTGTCAATCTGCTGGGGATTGAAAGTCATCGGAATTAATAGCTGATCCCTATATTAAGTATTTTTGAGATAGTCATGAAACGGTAGATGACGGGCAATGGCACAGTGAGAGCGCGAATTCCACACCAGCCATTTATTTCATGTGTTGAAGCTGCCTCTCCGTCATTTCATTCATATTGTGCCTTCCTTTGCCGAACAGCTCCATTAACTGCCAGCATTTCACCTTTCATTGAATTCAGCCAGTGAAGCTGCTTTTCCGCTTCGTCAGTATCTTTCTCTGCATATTGATGCTTTAAAAATATGTTTAGTCTTATAATATTGCCCTGAAACAGTCCTGTCCATAAATTTCCACAGGGAGTTTCATGCAGCATCTGCTTGCAAAAGATTCCCAGTCATCACGTTCCTGGAGTATCATGGATATTCTCCTGGGAACACTATCCGGCGGAATGACCTTCCAGGATTCCGGATCGTCCACATAGTCAGTTTCCAGAAGAAAATCATTAGAAATCGCAAGAGCTTTTCTGACATTTGATTTTGAAGCAAGAATAGATCTTCGCACCGGAACGTCAATGGCGAGATCCTGTGGAAGTGCATGATGTTTGACAACCATCTCAGGACGGAGGCCAGATTTTTCTGCCATTTCCGTGAGCCTTGAGTACGAGTACTCCGACAGGTCCTCGGTATGAAGCATTATTGGAATAGAGGCGTCTCTGCAGCGCTCCATTCCATATTCAAGAATTTCGTTTGACCTGGACACCACAGATTCCTCAACCGGGAAATGTGGTCGGCCAACCTCACCAAGGGCATTGCATAAACCCTTCTCTGCAAAATTTATGGCAAGGTCGATACCTTTCTTCATTTCGATAACGGGGTCATATCCAGCTTGCTCGAATCGAAAGTAGTCAAGAGGATACGGACCCAAAGTAACCAGCACTGCAATGCCGTATTTTTTCCTCACAGTATCTGCAATGGAAATCGTGTTGGCATAAAGATTTTCATAATAGTGATCAATGGAAAAATCCTCGCGTGGGACATTAACGAGGTTTATGCAGTTACCTCCGGCAGAAACAAACATTCCAACCGCATCTGTGAACCTGCCATCCTCTCTCAGGTGCATGTGATCATCCATTATGATGTAACCACGACCGGAAAGTGCTGCTGCATCCATGACACCACATAATATGCATCTGGCGGTTAAATATTTCGAGAATGGTATAATCGCGCACGCTACGAAACCTTAATAATTGGTGTAGTCTATTGGTCGAAAAGGTGACATAGATGCAGCAGGGCCAAATGGCATATGACAGAGCAATCACAGTTTTCTCACCAGATGGTAGACTTTTTCAGGTTGAATATGCAAGGGAAGCAGTGAAGAAAGGTTCAACAGCAATTGGAATCCGTTACAAGGATGGAGTTGCACTGATTTCAGACAAGAAGATCCGCAGCAGGCTGGTAGAACAGAATTCAATGGAGAAGATTCAGCCGATTGATGATTACGTGGCAACGGTAACATCTGGACTTGTTGCAGATGCCAGAGTCCTGGTGGATTTTGCCAGGGTCGCGGCACAGCAGGAAAAGATTACATACGGTTCACTTGTTAACATTGAGAATCTTGTAAAGAAAGTTGCTGACCAGATGCAGCAATACACGCAGTACGGGGGAGTAAGGCCGTATGGTGTTGCCATGATCTTTGCAGGAACTGACAGCATGGGCCCAAGGCTATTCGACTGCGATCCCGCAGGCACAATAAATGAATATAAGGCAGTCACAATAGGGGCGCTCAGGGATCAGGTTACAGCGTTTCTCGAAAAGGAATACAAAGAGAACATGTCTGAAAACGATGCAGTGGTTCTTGCAATTAAGGCACTGAAGACCTCAAATGAGGACAGTGCAGAATTCAGGCATCCCGAAGTTGCAACAATAAACGTTGGGAGCAAGTTCCACGTTTATCAGAAGGAAGAAGTCGAAAAACTGATGCAACAGGCATAAAGCCAAATAAATATTTTTTTATTCATTCAAATTATCTGCGGACATGGTCAGAGTGGAAGATGCGATAGTGGCCAGATACGAATCCCATGGCCATAAGTTCGAGATATTTGTTGATCCTGATGCAACGGACAGGATTAAAGAAGGGAAGATAGACGTCGAAAATGATCTTGCTCTGGACGAGATATATAAGGATGCCAGAAAGGGCGAGAAAGCCGGCGAAGAATCAATAAAGGAAGTTTTCAAGACAACGGATGTTGCGCAGATTGCCGTGGAAATCATTAGAAAGGGGCAGATCCAGCTTACCACTGAACAGAGGCATGAAATGCTGGAGAGAAGGCGGAAGCAGATTATTGACATGATTTCCAGAGAATCCATAAATCCTCAGACAAATGCCCCTCACCCACCTGCACGTATATCCCAGGCCATAGATGACGCAAAGATACACATTGATCCATTTAAGAGTGCAGGGGAGCAGCTTCAGGCCGTACTCAAGGCTATCAAACCGATTCTCCCCATAAGGATGGAGAAAACAAAACTGGCAGTCAAACTTACAGGAGATGCCTATGGAAAAGTTTACGGTGAAATCTCCAGAACAGGCTATCTTGTCAAGGAGGAATGGGGTAAGGATGGATCATGGATTGGATTGCTTGAAGTTCCGGCAGGTATGGCAGGTGAGATCATGAGTCAACTGAGCAGAAAATCCCGGGACAATGTTGATATCAGAGTTGTTAAAGGGAAATAGCTGCTAAGGCGTGGACTGTGGGTTGGATTGGAGTCCTCATCTTCCGCATTTCATCCGAGTCGATAAGAATAAATATTGCATAAAGATGAAACGACGTACAGGATAGATGGACGAGAACAGCTTCTCTTCTTCGGCGAAGGAAGTATTGTTTCAACTTTGGTATGGAACGCAACGGTGTGTGAAAAAAGCAGGGTTCGTGTAGGGGTTGCGGAAGCATGTTTCTCTATTGAAGGTGAATGGATGTCGGAAATGAAACAGATAGTCATGCCAGGTGACGAAGTGGATTCATCACTTGGTAAACCAAGAAATGGCGTATACAAATGCGGCGATCAGTTATACTGCTCCCAGTATTTTGGTATTGTGCAGAAGAGTGAGCAATTTGTGGATATCGTCCCATTTTCGGGCCCTTATTTTCCAAGAAGAGGCGATAAGGTAATCGGGAAGATAATAGAAGTGGGCCCATCTATGTGGACTGTGGACATAAACTCCCCATATTACACGCTGTTGCACATGAACGACACGCCATGGAGAACAAATGCAGGCAACATTAAGAAATTCCTGAGCACCGGTGACTATGTTTACGCTAAGGTAATGACAGTGAACGAGATCAAGGAAAGCTGGATAACGCTCAAGGACGTCGGCCTCAGAAAACTTGAGGGAGGCCACATTGCCTCGATTCAGGCACCAAAAGTTCCCAGAATAATAGGGAAGGGCGGATCCATGGTCAACATGATCAAGGACGCTACAGAAACAAGAATAGTTGTGGGTCAGAATGGGCTAATATGGGTTGATGGAGAGCCTGAGCATGTAATGGCAGCCATAGAGGCAATAAAGGTGGTAGAGAGAGAAGCACATACCACAGGATTGACGGACAGAATGCAGAAATATCTTGAAGAAATAAAGGGTGGAAAAAATGGGAACAGCGTCTGATATTAAATTGATTGATGAAAACGGCCTCAGGATTGATGGGCGATCCCCGACAGAACTCAGGCCATTGAAGATTGAAACCGATGTGCTGGAGAGGGCGGATGGATCAGCATTCATAGAGTGGGGAGGCAACAAGATACTTGTGGCAGTATACGGTCCAAGGGAAGCTTACCCAAAGCATACACAGGATATCGAAAAGGCGGTCGTTAAAGCAAGGTATAACATGTCTGCATTCTCGGTAGACGAGAGAAAAAGGCCGGGTCCGGACAGAAGATCGGTTGAAATATCAAAGGTCATATCAGAAGCGCTTTCTGCGGCAGTAATGGTGGAGCAATTTCCCAGAGCCCAGATTGACGTTTTCATTGAAGTTCTCCAGGCCGATGCGGGAACAAGAATAGCCGGTCTTACAGCAAGTTCAGTTGCTCTTGCAGCAGCGGGCATTCCCATGAGGGACATGGTGGTGGGATGTGCCGCCGGAAAGGTGGATGGGAAGATAGTACTTGACCTTGGCAAAGAGGAAGATAATTTCGGCCAGGCCGATCTTCCAATGGGAATACTTGCAAAATCAGGAAAAATAGTTCTTATGCAGATGGATGGTGATATGAGCCAGGAGGAGTTCGATCAGGCTACTGAGCTCATAATGGACGCCACAAAGAGGATATATGAGATCCAGAGAGAAGCTCTGGCTGGGAAATACAGGGCACTGGCCCTTGAGAGGAGTGGTGAGTAATGCCTAAGGATGAAGCCGGAGTACTTTCGGAAATTAAGAGAAATTACATACTGAAGAAACTGAAAGAGGGAAAGAGGGGAGATGGAAGATCACCTGATAGTTTCAGGGAGATCTCAATAACAACAAATTATGTTCCAAGATCTGCCGGATCCGCTTACGTAAAGCTTGGCAAAACCAAGGTGGTCGCAGGAATTAAGATTGAATCAGGCGAGCCGTTTCCGGACACCCCGAATCAGGGCGTTCTGACCACCAATGTAGAATTGCTCCCAATGGCATTTCCGACATTTGAGGCTGGTCCCCCCAATGAAGGTTCAATAGAGATAGCCAGAGTTGTTGACAGGGGCATAAGGGAAAGCAAGATGATCGATCTTGAATCTCTTGTGATAGAACCGGCCAAGAAGGTCTGGATTGTATTTGCTGATATTGATGTGATTGATTTCGACGGGAATCTCATAGATGCGTGCACACTGGCAGTTGCGTCCGCCCTCAGAACGGCGGTTGTTCCAGGATCAACTGAAGGTGGGAAGGATTTTGCGCTTCCTGTAAGGAATCTCCCGATCTCGGTCACAATGGTAAAAATAGGCGATGAACTTGTTGCAGACCCAGATCTTGAGGAAGAGCAGCTATCGACGGCACGCATAACTGTTACAACCACTGCTGATGGGCACATAAGAGCAATGCAGAAGGGAGATACCGGCTACTTCACTCTTGATGAGATAAGAAAAGCTATAAAGTTATCAAGTGATATCGGTCGACAGATCAGAGAAAAATATTTCAAGTGATATTAATGTCAAAAAGAACGATAAAGGTAGGAGCTGCAGGGCGCTTCGGCCCACGATATGGAGTGACTGTCAGGAAGACCTGGAATGAAATATACAAGCAGAAAATAGCCTTTTATGCATGTCCTTCCTGCAAGAAGAAGAAAGTTAAGAGGCTGGCTGCAGGAATTTGGGAATGCAGACACTGTGGCTATAAATTCGCAGGCGGTTCTTATCTTCCAGAGCTCAGAACACCTGTGGTTGCTTCGGAGGAAACGCAGAATGTATAAATGTATAAGATGTGGAAGGCCTCTTGAAAAATCTTTTGGCACCGCAGAGATTGAATGTGAATGCGGTTCAAGGGTTTTCATCAAGGAAAGACCAAGTATAGAAAAAGTCATACTGGCAAGATAATATTATGCAAGGTTTCTCCGGGGACCAGCATTTCTCCATATGTTTAAGATGCCTTGGCAGGGCATATGCTACGATAGGCCATGGATTATCCAACGTTGAACGTGGCAGTATTCATCTTTCTGAATCCCTCCAGGTGCTTTCTGAAAACAATATCTCTATTGTGGAAGAAGAAAAATGTTCAATTTGCAGATCAGTATTCATGCGCATTGGGGATTTTGCCGATTTGGCGCTCAGGAAATCTTCAGGTTATGAATTCAACACGTTTCTGGCTGGAAGCACGTTCCCAAAGGACGTCTCCGATGTAGAAACTCTTATCCAGGATTTGCTGGGAAACCGTGGCGAATCCATAAAGAAGGAGTTCAACAGGGAGGTGGGTAAAGCCATATCCGATCTCACAGGGAAATCAGTAGACAAAGCATCTCCTGACATGACGTTCCACTTTGATCTGGAGTACTACCAGGTAAAGCTGGAAATCAGAAGCCTTTACATATATGGAATCTACATGAAAAACAGGCGCGGCATCCCGCAGACACGCTGGATTCATCAGGACAACAATGGAATCTCCGTGGAACAGATCATTGGCGATGTAGTTTTGAAGCATTCGCAGTGTACAAACTATTTTCTTCACGGTTCAGGACGTGAGGATGTGGATGTCAGGATGCAGGGGAACGGGAGGGAATTTGTTCTGGAGGCTGAGAATCCAAAAAAAAGATCCATAGACCTCAGAGTGATTCAAGATGAAATTAACCGTTCAGGAGACATTTCCGTTGGCGATCTTAACTTTACATCCCGTGAAACCGTGGTGAAGATCAAGGGGGCAAATCATGATAAATCATACAGGGTGACCATCACAGGCGACAACCAGCTGGACCCTCAGAAATTTGGGCAGGCGGTATCACAATTATCTGGAAAAGATATTTATCAAAGGACACCATTAAGGGTATCCAGCAGAAGATCAGATCTGGTCAGGAGAAGGAACATCAGGGAGATGGTTCTGGAGCAGATTTCCGGTAATACGGCAATCTGTGTTGTAAGGGCCGAGGCTGGCACTTACATAAAGGAACTAATTCACGGTGATGAAGGGCGCACAAATCCAAGTCTTTCCAGTGAATATGGGTCCCCGTTGAAGGTTCAATCCCTGGACGTGATCTGGATATACAGGTAAGGTGAATTAATGGTTAAGATGTCTCATGGCTCCAGAGCGGGCTCCAGAAGCAAAATGACAAAAAGATATAACGAAAGGGGACTCCCTGCTGTAACGCGTTTCCTCCAGGAGTTCAAGGAAGGGGATCTTGCAGCTATAAATATTGAGCCATCCATTCACGCGGGGATGCCATATCACGGTTTTCAAGGTCTTACTGGCCGGGTCACAGGCAAACAGGGTGGATGTTATCTTGTCACTGTAAAGATTGGCGGTGTGCACAAGCAGATACTGGCTGGACCTGTTCACCTCAAGAGAATCAGTGGTAACTAAATGAAAAGCAAGTATGTACCAGTTTCTGAGGCATATGAAATACTTTCCAAATCCAGGGAACATACTCCACCGGAAGCAGACAATCTGGCATACTGTGAGGCATTCCTGAAGGTAAAGGCAAAGGATGCCCAGAAAGATATTTCAGAACTGATGAAAACCTATAAACTTTCAGAGAAGACAGCCGTAAAGCTTGTAGACCTCCGCCCAAAGACCAGGGAAGAGGCGGTAAGCATACTTTCAGGCTACAGCGTTATTTTATCTGAGCAAGACTTAAATAACCTCATTAGCTATTTCAGTGACGATTAAACTGGAGGTTATTATTTTTGGAAGAATACGCCTATGTCATAGATTACCTGCCTCAAGGCAGATCAGAGGACAAGGGTTACCGCAAGACCCCTCTGGTTCTTGCAGTGGGTGAAACTGAGTTCAAGCTCCTTGAAATCATTCCAAAGGAAAACGCGGTCATAACCATAGGGGATCGTATTTACATAGGCAAGGAACCAAAACTTAGGGACAGGGTACTTTCAGTTAAACGCCGCATATCCTATGCAGACCTCACAAGCGCTGCTCAGAATGAACTCCCATTTGTTCTGGAAGGTATTGTCAATAAAAGAGAACAGGAATTCATCAAATTTTTCAATGAAGCAGAATCCATCAACGCAAGAATGCATTCACTGGAGCTTCTCCCGGGACTCGGTAACAAAACCATGTGGACAATAATCGAGGAAAGAAAAAAGAAGCCCTTCGTCAGCTTCCAGGACCTTGCTGAAAGAGTAAAGACAGTCCATAATCCACAGAAAATGGTGGCGAACAGAATAGTCCAGGAACTGCAGGAAAGATACGAGAAACACAAGCTCTTTGTGGCAAGATAACTTGAATCAGGATCGCCGATACACAAAGCGCTATGGGCAGGTCTTTCTGTCTGACTCAAACATTGCGTCCCTGGAAGTTAGGTCTCTTGATCTGCCTGCGGGGAGTCATATTCTCGAGATAGGCCCCGGTGGCGGAATTATAACAAAAATGCTCCTGGATCATGGATATGTGGTAACGGCTGTGGAAAGCGATCACAGGTTTGTTGAAAACCTCACTGAAAAATTCAGCGATGATATCAATAATGGCAGGCTCAGAGTTGTGAAGGGGGACATTCTGGAATTTCCACCGGGTGAGTACGACGGAATAATGGGTAATGTACCATATCAGATATCTTCTTCAATACTGTTCCGCCTGGACTTATTCAGGTTCAAATCCGCAATACTGATGTTTCAGGATGAATTTGCACAGAGACTGCTTGCCAGTCCCGGTGATAAATCTTATTCCCGGATAAGCGTAAATGCACAGCTGAGATATATTATCACCCCGGTCAGGAGGGTTCCGCGAACATGCTTTACACCTGTTCCCATGGTAAATTCAAGGATAATCCGCTTAACCCCCAGAGAGGATGCTGACCTCGAGGAACTGAGAAAAGCAGACTTAATTTTCAAAGATATATTCTCAAAGAGAAGAAAGAAATTATCGACCATCCTGGATGGCCTTCCAGAAAACATTGGTGTGAAAAGGGTTGACGAATTCACACCCGGGGAGCTGCTTAATATCGCAAAGAGGTTCCTTACTGGGAAGAATTCTCCTTGCTGAGATTTGCTTTGATCTGATCATTCATTCCTAATATGGACATTGCATTGAATGTTCCCACAGGCGGGGTGTTCGCAGGTATCATCATCAGAGTGCCCTTCCCCTCAAGTCCAATCTCATACAGTATGTTCATCCACCTCAGCTGGAACGCAGTCGGATTATTTGTATACTGGTTGGCCGCTTCAACCATCTTCTGGGCTGCCTCCACCTCTGCAAGGGCAAGAGTTACTCTCGATCTTCTCTCCCTCTCGGCTGATGCCTGCCTCGACATGGCCTCCTGTAGATTCTGAGGCACCACAACATCCCTTATCTCAACGGATGAGACCTTGATTCCCCAGTTCTCGGTTTTCTCGTCAATGATCTGCCTGGCTGACTCACCTATTTTCTCCCTCTCAGAGAGAACCTCATCAAATGAGCTTTTTCCCAGCACTTCTCTGAGAGTGGTCTGTGCAGAATAATTGGTCGCAGCAGCAAAATTGTCCACATTGAGGACAGCTTTCTGCGGGTCCACAATCTGGAAATACATGACTGCATCCACATTTATTGGAACATTATCCTTCGTGAACGTGCTTTCAGTCTTGAATGAAACGACCTGAATCCTGGTTGAAAGTATCGGGTTTACCTTGCTGACAATTGGCCATACGTAGATGACTCCAGGTCCCTTAAGCATAGAAAACCTGCCAAGGGTAAACACAGCACCTCTCTCCCACTCCTTCAAAATATGAAGTCCGGAAAGCAGGATTATCAGGATAATAAGCACTATTATTATCAGAAATATATCGAGCCCACTCATTGATGAATATATTAAACCACCTATTAAACTATTTTGGGCTTCGGGATTTCCACATCCGCGGCTGAATATGGAAAATGAAGTTCGATTCCGGGAACAGGCAAAAGGTTGTATACCCACAACAGCAAAACATTATGATTTCTACAGGAAAATTGAGAAGCGGGCACACCTTTGCGGATTTTCACTGATTAATTCCCAATACATTACCAGCATATTATTTAATTATTTCGCAGTTAATTTACAAATATTTGGAATCAGTACCTCATGAAAAATATCAATGGCACAATATTAATCGTTTTCAGCAACGTTTGTCGAATCGCTAACAAAAAGTTATTTATGCTTCAGGATGAACAATTGTGAATAAAGACAGAAAATATGTTTATCTGTTCCAGGAAGGAAGCAAAGAAATGGTTGATCTGCTCGGCGGAAAGGGAGCGGGGCTTGCAGAGATGACCCGAATTGGACTGAACGTTCCTCCCGGTTTCACAATTACCACAGAAGCATGCAGGGAATATCTTAAAAAGGAAGAATTTCCGCCAGGCATGATGGATCAGGTGTGGACTGCACTCAAGCATGTGGAAAAACAGTCCGGGCGCAGATTTGGCGATCCCGAAAACCCTTTGCTTGTTTCTGTCAGATCCGGTGCACCGGTGAGCATGCCGGGAATGATGGATACCGTTCTGAATGTGGGTCTCAACAGTGAAACACTGAGCGGCCTTGAAAAGCGTTCAGGGAATAGAAGATTTGCACTGGATTCCTACAGAAGGCTGATGCAGATGTTCGGTTCGATTGTCCTTGGAATAGACAGCAGTGAATTTTCAGACGCCATGGAAAACCTCAAGGAGCAGCGTGGAAGGAAGTACGATACTGACCTGGATTCAACCGACATTTCTGATCTCATAAACTTATATGGTGACATTTATAAAGCACATGGCAAGTCTTTTCCACAGGATGTCAGGGATCAGATGGATCAGGCTATCGAAGCAGTATTCCGGTCATGGAATTCTCCAAGAGCGCGCGTTTACCGCAAAGAAAATGGCATAGGTGAATGGATGGGAACAGCTGTCAGCATAGTGTCCATGGTATTCGGAAACACTGGTCCAAGGTCAGCTACAGGTGTAGCATTTACCAGGGACCCAAATTCCGGTGAAAAGGTGCTTTTTGCTGAGTATCTCGTTAACGCTCAGGGTGAGGATGTCGTATCTGGCATCAGGACTCCGCGCCACATATCTGACATGTCCAGGGAACTGCCATCCGCATACAGGGCGCTGCTGGATTCTGCAGAAAAACTGGAGAAACATTATGGAGACATGCAGGACATTGAATTCACCGTGGAAGACGATGTCTTCTATCTCCTACAGACCAGATCTGGAAAGAGGACGGCCAAGGCAGCAATGAAAATAGCTACAGATATGGTTTCTGAAGGTGTACTTACACAAAGAGACGCTGTCATGAGAATAACCCCTAAAATGCTCGATTCTCTCATGCATCCCCAGGTAAAGAAAACCGGAAAGGAAATGCTGCTGGGCAGTGGCCTTCCTGCTTCACCCGGAGCTGCAACCGGCCAGGCAGTTTTCTCCTCTGAGAGGGCCATAGAACTTTCCAGGGAGAAGAAGCCTCTCATACTGATAAGGCCGGAAACTACAGCGGATGATGTCAGGGGCATGGTGGTTTCAAAAGGCTTCCTGACACAGAAAGGGGGCATGACATCCCATGCGGCGGTTGTTGCAAGAGCCATGGGAAAGCCAGCTGTTGTCGGTGCGGAATCATTGAAAGTAAATGTTGCAGAGCGAAAGGTGGTAGCCGGAAATATTACGGTGAGGGAAGGCGATATTATAACTGTTGATGGTACTTCGGGTGAATTCTACCTTGGGGGAGTGGACACGGAGCCACCAGGATCAAACAGGAATATGGACACAATCCTATCATGGGCTGACAAATTCAGGAAAATCGGTGTCCGGGCAAATGCCAACACGCCGGAGGAGGCTATAGAAGCCAGAAAACTTGGCGCCGAAGGTATAGGGTTAGCCAGGACTGAGAGAATGTTCCTTGGCAACGACAGGCTTCCAATCATGAGGGAGATGATTATGAGCTCCAACAAAGAGGAAAGGATAAGGCACCTCGACAGACTTCTGCCCATGCAGATCCACGATTTCACGGAATTCTTCAGAACAATGGAGGGTTTCCCGGTCATAATCAGGCTGCTGGACCCTCCACTTCATGAGTTCCTTCCGGACAAGGAAGAGGTCATAAAGGAGATGTATGAACTCAGGAACCAGATTAAAAATGGGAAGGACGGCGATGATAATAAAAAGAAACTGAGGGATATTGAAAAGATTTACACAGCAATCAAAAATCTTGAGGAATTCAATCCCATGCTGGGATTCCGCGGATGCAGGCTGGGCATAAGCTATCCTGAGATATACGAAATGCAGGTGAGGGCAATCATAAGGGCGGCAATGCAGGTTCAGTCCGAGGGGAAGACTATTTTTCCAGAGATAATGATACCGCTGGTAGGTCACAGGAGCGAGATCAGGGTTCTCAGAGAGAGACTTGAAAAAGTGGTGAAAAGCGAAGATTCAGAGGGACGCGTGCAGTATAAGTTCGGGACGATGATTGAGATTCCCCGTGCATGTATTACTGCAGACGAGATTGCACACTATGCAGACTTCTTCTCATTCGGGACGAACGATCTGACACAGATGACCTTCGGGTACAGCCGGGATGATGCTGAAGGAAAATTCCTGGCAAGATACATTGAGGAGGGGATACTTGAGAATGACCCCTTCAGTACTATAGACCAGTCCGGAGTCGGAGAGCTGATGAGAATAGCTGTAAGGAAGGGCAGGGAAACAAATCCGGAACTTGAGATAGGAATCTGCGGAGAACATGGTGGCGACCCTGATACCGTTGCATTTTGCAGCAGAATCGGACTCGATTATGTATCAGCTTCTCCCTTCAGAATACCCATAGCCAGGCTTGCGGCTGCAAGGGCAGCCATAGGTGATGAAGGATCGACACAAACAGCAGGTGAGGCCAGGATTCCAGCATAACTGCAGCAATGCATTAACTCACGGTGGCATACACCGTGGGGAAATTTTAAGCTAAGCAGACGATATCAAGTAGGTTAAGAATGGAGTTCAGGGCAAAGGCAGTCACATGGGGCGACATAGAAAGATGGTGTGATGAAGTCAGGAAGCAGATTGTAAACGCGTTCAATCCGGATCTCATTATAGGATTATCACGTGGTGGGCTTGTCCCGGCCAGAATTCTTTCCGACTCCCTGTGGATCAAGGATTTGCTTTCCATAAAAACGGAGCACTGGGGAATAACAGCCACTCAGGATGGCAAGGCTGTACTCAGGGACCCGGGAGTGCTGAACATCAGGGGAAAACGCGTTCTTATTGTTGATGATATCACGGACACGGGTCAGAGCATGAAGCTTGCGGATGAATTCGTCCGGAAACAGAATCCGGCTGAGGTGAAAACCGCTACTATGCTGCACATAACAAGATCCAGTTTTGTTCCTGATTTTTACGGAGAGGAAGTTACAGAAAAGAACTGGGCGTGGTTCATCTTCCCGTGGAATGTTTACGAAGACGTTGATAACCTTCTGTCGAGGGTACTCAGGAGAGAATCAACACTGGAGCAGGTGGATGAGCTTCTTCAGGAGAATTTTGAACTTGTGATTCCTCAGAAGCACCTGAAAAAGGTGCTCGATGATTTTGTAACTGCAGGGAAACTTGTGTCCAGGTCAGGAAAATTCAAGCTGCCAGAGAAAGAGGTAGTTCAGTAGACAACGGTACCTGATTTCCCTGCTATTACATCTGAAGCATTGTCAAGCGATCCGATTATGGAAATTCCATGATTTCGTTCTACGAACTCAAGGGCAGCTCTTACCTTTGGCCCCATGCTTCCCCCAGGAAAGCTTCCACTGTTGTAAATTTGTCTCAGGTTGACTGCGCTGATCCTCGTGAGCATTTCCTGATCAGGCTTTCCGTATCTGAGGTATATCCCATCAACATCTGTGAGTATGACAAATTTATGGGCCTCAAGAATGTTCGCCATGAGTGAGGATGCAAGGTCCTTGTCTATGACGGCATCTACACCTCTGTATCCGGATGTGGTTTTTATGACAGGTATGCCACCGCCTCCAACGCATATGGGCAGATAGCCTGCAGACAGCATTGAAAATATGGCTGATCTTTCCGCAATATCAATGGGATATGGCGAAGGAACAATCCTTCTGAATCCTTTCCCCGGTTCCTCCTTCATGATCCACCCGCTTTCCGCACTGTGCCTCGTCGCATCATCACTGTTGTAATATGGGCCTATGGGTTTACTGGGGTTGCGAAAAGCCTGGTCATTCTCATCAACCACAGTCCGGGTGAATATAACGGCGGCATCCTTTGAAATCCCATACCTTGACTTCATCTCGTCATAAGCTGTCAGGAGCATCTCTCCAATAAGCCCCTGTGACATTGAACCGCAGGCATGAAGCGGCATCGGCGGTGTAATATCTCCTGAATGCTCATTCTGAAGCAGTATATTTCCAACCTGTGGGCCGTTTCCATGGGTTATAATAACTTCATTGTTCAGGACAACCTTCCATATTTTTTCCATAGCCTCTGTAGCACGCCTTAACTGCATCTCATAAGAGGAATCATCACCACTCCTGAGAAGTGCGTTTCCTCCGAAAGCAATAAGAATCCTTTCCATAAAACACCCCGGGAGATTATGTGATTCCTGCCAGCTATATAACCTGACTGTTCAACTGAATTTACTGACACATTTTACAGTTAATTGTGTAATTTACATATATAATACAATTTATGAGCAATATTGCTAACAGTGTTTCTGGAAAAAGCTATGTTACATCCTGTGATTACTTTCCATGAAATTCAGAATTGCACACACACCGGACCCCGATGATTCATTCATGTTCTATGGCATGTTCGAAAGGAAGATACCATGCGCATTTGAATACCAGCAGACAGTTAAGGATATAGAAACACTTAATGTAGAGGCTCCAAAAGAACTGTATGATGTAACAGCAATATCCGCGGGAGGTTATGCCCATTTTCACGACAGGTACAAGCTGACATCATCGGGGGCCAGCTTCGGCCTGACCTATGGTCCTAAAGTTATAGCCAGGAAGGATGTTGATCTTTCAAAATCCGTGGTGGCAGTTCCTGGAGAATATACCTCATCTTTTCTTCTCTATCGGATGTTTGCACCTGAGCCAAGGAGCTTCAAACAGATGAGATTTGACCTCATCCCTGAAGCAGTTCTGTCAGGAAAGGCTGATGCAGGAGTTCTGATTCACGATGAGCAGCTGACCTTCAGGGAGAAGGGCCTTATTGAAGTGATGGATCTTTACACGGAGTGGAAGAAATACGCCGGCAGTCTGCCAGTCCCTCTGGGATTCAATGCCATCAGGAAAGCGGTTTCACCCGAAAACGCAAAAAAGTACATGGCAGATTTTGATGCATCAATTAAATACGGATTCCAGCACGAGGATGATGCAGTCCGTTACTCCCTGAAATATGCAAGATATCCAGACATGGAACTTGAGAAAAAATTCATCAGAATGTATGTGAACCCGCTTTCCGTGGACTTTGGCGAACAGGGTCGGAAATCGCTTGACCTCTTCTTTGGCCGGGCATTCAGCATGGGATTCCTTGAGCCATTTGAAGTTGAGATAATCTGATCTGTCATTTCTCTGTTGCGGTGGTCTTAAAGGAAATCAACGAGAACAACGAAGGCAGCTGTTGCCAGAAGTATTGTGCCCATTATGTAATCGATGTACCTCGGGGGGAGTTTTTCAAGCCCCTTTGCGAAACCCCTCGTGGTTCCGTATACCACAATAGTGAGAGATAATGCGCTTGCCAGAGCAAAGGCGGCGATGACAGCACCCAGATCAACTGGAGAGAGCGAGGCTCCTGCAAGTACAATGGGCATTAAGGCAAGATCAGGAAATATGCTTATGCTGAGCACAGTGCTTATGGAGGCACCCGAGATATCACTGTCCGCATCCCGTTCATAATATCCAGTGGCAATGAAATAAAGCCCCACAATAACCAAAAGAAGAATTGCCCCATAATTCAGGTAATCTTCATATCTGCCTGCAATGATGGTACCTATGAAGAGGGCAATCAGGGCCAGTGTTGCCGAAGTCCCCGCATGAAGTATTCCAAGAAACGCAGACATTGCATAGGTTCTTCTGTGCGAGAACCTGAGCCTTGCGGAAATCACCGTAAGAGGAATCCAGTGATCCGGGGCAAGCATGTGTAATCCCGCCAGAACTATGGCAAGGACGAGAATGGCAACAAATAGCGGCATTGAAACAGCATAACTTTGCCCTTAAATAGGTCGCTGTTCACAGGTGCCTCCAGTAAACTGCAAATACTGTAAATTTATCCATGTATGGTGGAAACAGTTGCCTTCGATCAGATTGGCAGAACGAGAAAACTTGAGGTAATCACCATTCTCTCATCCATGGGCGTATTCATGGATGGTTATGCCCTCTCCATCTTCTCCAGTGCTTATCTATTTCTTGGCAGCAGCTTTCTTAACAGGGCTATTTACACCTCCTTTGCTGCATCATCAATCTACATAGGTATGTTTGTCGGGGCAATTGTTTTTGGGCGAATATCGGATTCCATTGGGCGAAAAAGGATCTATACATACGATCTGCTTCTCACAGCTCTCTTCCTTGTACTTACCGGCTTCTCAGGGAACCTCACTGTTTTTTTCACGTTTCAGCTTCTAGCCGGGGTTGGCATAGGTGCGGACTATCCAATAAGTTCCTCGATCCAGGCCGAATTCTCACCAAGGAAAAGCAGGGGCAAATACCTGATATTCAACATATTCTCATGGACTCTTGGTTCCCTTACCTTCTATGCTGTTTCCATACCATTAGTGATTTTTTCCGGCCAGCTGGCGTGGAGGCTGATGTACATAACCGCTGCTGCAATTCCACTGATTGTGGTATTCCTGCGGCGGTCCATGCCAGAAAGCCCTTACTGGCTGGTTAAATCCGGGAATGCAGCTTCTGCTGAAGCCATTGTTAGCGGGATGGCGCACGAAGCAGGATATGAAGGGGCAACATCCCCGGAAGTACAGAAAGGTAAAACATCATTTGGTGAGCTTCGCAAATATATTCCGCTTATCATGTTCACCTCCGTAGCCTGGTTCGCATACGATGTCTCAAGCTATGGAGTATGGAACTATACACCTTCCCTGTTTGTGTCAGCAGGAGGTACATATACAGGAACAATTCTGGCCACAATGCTTGAGGAGATACCAGTGATTGCAGGCACTCTCCTCTGTCTTTACTCAATAGACAGGGTCGGGAGAAAGAGCCTTGAGAGTCTGGGTTTTGCCATGGCAGGCATTTCTCTCCTGGCATTTGCATTCATATCACTGCGATCAGCTCTTCCATTCGCCTATGTTTTCATGGCGTTTGCACTGATGCATTTCTTCCACAATATAGGACCAACGAACATAACATTCCTTTATCCTGTTGAAATATTTCCAACACGCATAAGGGCCACTGCTATGGGAATTTCAACAGCCGCCTCTCGCATAGGTGCCATACTGGGTGTTTTTGCCTTTCCTCTTCTTCTGAGCAGTCTGAGTCTGAAGTATGGGCTGGTCTTCTTTGCTTTATTTGAATTCATAGGTCTGACAGTAACACTGATCCTGGCTCCAGAAACTGCTGGAAAACCAATAGTCTGAAGGCAATGGCCGGCCAGCATGAGGCAGTGAATACCAGGTGGCAATTGAAATGGGGTATAATACCACCAATTTGCTCTGACATGCTCTCCACACAAGCCATGGGAGGTTCCTGCTTCATCGGCGACTTCTCCTCCATGTATTCTGGAGGTCTTATTCCGTCTTCTATCATTTTTCAATGGTTCATCAGGCTTCAATTCTTGCATGCCCTGCGTTACCTGAAAACTGATGTTTTCCAATACATGTTAGTGAAATTTGCCACTGCGGGTTAGCCCTTCAAACTGGATTCATAATACCGGATATCAGCACTGGCTTATGTCACCGACTTTTGAGTTAGAATGAATGCACTCAGACAGACAATAACCCATATCAAGCTGTGAAAATTATGAGTGGGTACCAAAAAATGTTGCATCCTCACTTCAATGATTTGAGAAACTTCTCCAGAGACGACTGCAGAAATTCCGGTGGCATGTGTCCTCTCGTGTAATAATAATAACTGTCAAACCCAATCTTCATTGTATGGGCAACCGGTCCATCAATGGTCAGATCCGTCTTTCCTCCAAAGATGGCATCTGAAAGTATGAGTGTGGCATCGGATCCTCCTCTGTTCATTATGCAGAATATTTCCGGCCTGAGTTCTTTAACGTCACCCCTGCCGGTAAGCTCCCTGACAAGTGATGAAGCTGCAACATCTGCCTGCATTGTTGCAATATGGCCAAGTTTCGGCATTGAATTGGCATTTGTATCCCCCACCACAAAAATGTTGCTGAATTCAGGTACCCTCATCTCATTATTTGTTCGAATAAAACCAAATCCGTCACCAAGCTTTGACTTTTTGATAATATCCGTCCCGGAATATGGAGGAATTATTATGGAAAGGTCTGAATCCATGGAGGTCCCATCTTCAAATTTCACGCCTTTCTCAGTGATCTCTACAAGTATCTTTTTCGTGAACACATTGATTTCATGATTCTTAATGAGGGGGCCGATTTTGGAATGAACATTTTCTCCGACGTCTTCAAAGAAAATTTCACCTGGTGAGAAAACAGTTATTGTAGATTTCTCCCTCAGCCCATGCTGTCTGAGATAATAATCAATCATGAACATGATCTCGCCGATCGGCCCTTCGCAGGGAGCGGCAAGGCGTATGTCAGTGGTTTCAGGGTCCCACTCTGTTTTAGCCGACCCTATTACAATTTTCCCCCCTTTGAAGTTTTTTAAGGCTTCCCAGAGCTTAGGCGCTTCCACATCATCGCATACCGAATACCCATAACTCCGGTACCCACTGACAGCATCGTAGTCCTTCACTGCGCCAGTTGCTATGACAAGGTAGTCGTATTCCAGTGACGAGCCGTCCCCCATGGTCACTTTGTTTTTTTCTGCATCTATGTTGACCGCACTTTGATTCAGAAAATGAAGATTTTCACCTTTCACAATGCTTTCAAACTTTATCTGAACGAGAGACACATCCTTTCCTGAAAGCGCAACCTCCGGAAGAGATGGTTTTTCAAGACTTGTTGAGCGTTCATCAATGAGAGTTACATCTACCGTATCTCCGAGATCCCTGTTCACATCGTAGAGAAATCTTAAACCGGCAAAACCACCACCGAGGATTACAATCCGTTTTCGTTTTGAGTCCATAATACTCAATATCCGAAATGCTATAATAATCTAACCTGAGAATACTTTGCAGCCGGTTGCTTGTAAGAAGGGCTGGTGTCTGTCATCCACATATCCGGTCTTTATGGCCAAATTATGATTTAGCAGTCTGGTGAGACTTTCCTTTCCCGGTGTCACCAGCTGGAAGAGTTTCAGGGGCAGTTTAGTGACTGTTTTGTATGATCCCTGAAATTTTCAATTACAGGATATTAATGCATGCTATCTGGTTCAGTTCACAGGTTAGCGTTCGTGGCTTCCGGTAGTTTCTTGGAAAGAAGTATGGTGTCTGGCTCAATGCTATTAATTCAGAATTACCATAGCTTTTCCATCGCATCTCCCTATTCATCCTCATCAGCATTAAGGCATTTAATTTGCAGGTCCCGGAAAGTCCCGAATCTTTCCTGTGACAATATCAACAGGAAGACTCTTCACAGCTTCAGTTAACTATTTCTCTAATCAAGTCTCCAGTCATGCATTTTGCATATCTGACTTTCCAACAAAGTGACATTGTGTCTGCACAGATGATATAATCAAAGTGGCAGGAGTAGAGAAAAACAACAGTAAATTGGTCTACTTTATAGTCTCAGATAACATACTGCTGCACATCAACAATATATTTCAATGAGGAATGACATATACCTTAGTACCACGCACTGTTGTGGAAAATTAATGTGAGGCAATTCAGTTTGGCAGGCATAGATCAGAAGATTCAACAGCTAGAGTACCGGCTTGAAAACACAAAGATGACCTCATCAGATGGGTCGAAGTGTGCATCCATAGCAAAGATGGAGCTGCAGCTTGTTCAGCTTTACAATCAGGCAGGCAATGTTCCAAAGGCACAGGAGATGATGGATGATGCGCAGAAGGTTCTTGAGGACCCGATGTGTCCAAAAACAAGAGAAACAGATTCGATGCTGCGTTACATCAAATTTTACAGGAGCAATCCACGAATTGCAAATGTAAAACCAATGCCTCCCATTTACAGGTATCTTTCCCTGATTGTCCTTGCCGTCGGTTACCTGGGGCTTTATCTGGCATCACTTTATGTCCCGAACTTTCCTTCCAACTACTATTTCTTTGGTATTCTGGGTATTTTTGTCGTCAGTATGGCTATAAACTCCATTATCAGATCAAATTACAACCGCAAGGTGAGGAGTGCTGTTGAACAACCCCAGGCTGGAGGCAACGATGAAGATATAGCAAGACTGGAGGCCAAGGTCAGGGAAGACAGAGATTATCCGAACCCGGAGAGAATTCTGGACGGAGCGAAGGCTGAACTTGCGCTTGCAGCTATATACTATAACAAATCGGATTACGTTTCGAGTTCCAACCACCTTACCCAGGCAGAATCTTTCCTCAACGATCCTCTTTGCGAGAATGATCAGGAGAGAGAAAACCTGGTGAAATCCGCAAGTGAGCTCAAAACTGCACTGTCAAACAGGCAGATGAAGTGACGAAATCCCCGGTTTTCAGTTAAAAATATATTGAAAATCTGCCGGGTCCTGTTTTGGTATATTCAATGGTGTTTAGCATTCACATTCAGTGTAACTTTACGCAGACAATGAAATGATAATAATTCATTCTTTCCGGACTCTATCCCTTCGTGGAAATTACTGTTTAAATCTAATATCAATTGTTATATATTAAAATGACATGTTAAATTATGTTTTCAAAGGATCCTTCTGAACTGGTAAGGAAAGAGAAGATGGACGATGAGGAGACTGCAAGGGCAATAAGGCTTGCACTTGTGGCAGAGCTTGATGCAATAAACTTCTATCTTCAGCAATCTAGGGCAATGCCGGATGGCCCATTCAAAAAAGTTCATGAAGACATATCCAGGGAAGAAGTAACTCACTTCGGTGAATTCATGCGCCTTCTCTACCAGTATGCGCCAGACGATTTTAAGAGGATTCGTGAAGGTTGGTCTGAGGCTTCAGGACTTCTTGGCGAAAGTGCAGATCTTGGACTGGATATCAAAAAGCAACATGAAATTCACAGTGAGAGCCATGAGCATTCAATGAAACAGGAAATTCACATTAAAGACATGCTCGATCTTCCATTTGCAGCAGTTCCGTGGGAACAGGATGGCATCGCTCTGTCGGAAGAGCCAGATCGGTTGTATGCAATCCCATATATTTCTTATGGGTTCTCAGTGAAAAAAGGTTCCAGCGACAGCATACTGGAAATGGAAAGGGAGAAGGCCACGCACTCGTTCAAGGCTATGGTGCTGAAGTCGGTTGTAACAGAACAGGAACTTTCTCTTGTGAGCAGGAGCACCCGCATTCCCGGGCTGGACTGGTCAAAGTCAGGCAGCATTGCCCTCGGGGTTACAGATGCATACAGGAAACTTTCCGAAAATGGCTACAGCACCGGAACAGGAGTTCTTATAGATCCCAACGGGTTCAGGCTTCTGCAGAGGGAAGTGAGCGGAACCGGGCAGATCGAGATGGATCTGGTGAAAACAGTTACTTCCGACGTCAGGATGCTCCCATATCTCCCTGAAAATTCCATGGTGGTATATTCCAGTGAAAGCCTGAAAATTCTTGTGCGGCAGGACATGGAAATTCGGGAGATTTCTCAGGACCTCCAGAATATAAATTTCGGGATATCCGCAAAGCTGGCTCCACTTGTGTATGACAGGGGTTCCTCAATATTTATTGAATCTAAGTCAAGGCAATAATTTTCTCAGTGCCCCTGAAAAATGTTTTTATGGAATCAGGTTGTTCTATATTAGTGATTCCGGTTATAAAATTCAATAATGTATCTTTCTCCTACGGTGACGCTGATGTGCTTCAGGACGTTTCATTCAGCCTTGCAAAGGGAGATAAAATCTCAATCATAGGATCAAACGGAGCTGGAAAATCAACAACTCTGAAAATTTCCACAGGGCTTCTCAAACCAAAATCAGGCACCGTACATGTGTTGGGGGATAGCCCGGAAAAGAGGGAAATCAAGAGGAAGTTCGGGTATCTTCCCGAAGATGCTTCCCCATACAGGCTTCTATCAGTGCAGGAAAATATCCAGTATTCAGCACTTCTCAGGGGAGTTGACGATATTGTATCCTCCACTGAGAAGATGATTGATCTCTTTGATCTTTCGCATTTAAGGCTCTCCAAGGCTTACACTCTCTCCCGTGGGAATACTCAAAGGCTTGCCCTTGCAATGGTGTTTGTTCATGACCCTGAAATTCTTATAATGGATGAACCTCTGAATTATCTTGATCTGAATGTGCAGGAAACAGTGGTAAAACTTGTGAGGAAAACAGAAGCTACTGTGCTTCTCTCCACACATGTTGTTTCAACGGCTTCCCGCCTCACTGACAGAATAATGATACTTTCGGCGGGTATGATCAAATGGGCCGGAACAATTGATGAGATTGAAACAGACATGGATTCAGGAGAGACCGTTGAAGCAAGGCTTGGAAGGATGATGTGACAAATGAAGCCTGGTTTTACAAAATTTCTGATTAAGTCCAGGATTCCCGTAACCCAGCTGGTAATAATGGTCACTATATATCTGATCTCAGGCCTGGTTCTCCTGAAATTTGATTTTTTATCTTTTGGTTCCGGTAGAACGGTACCTTTTGATTACAGGGTAATACTGGTCACAGTGCTTGCCATAATTGATTTTGAAGTGTTTCAGTTTCTGGCAAGAAACGCACTTGTGAAATCAGACATGGATTTCATGGCAAATTTCGGTGTGAGTACTACGCCGATAATGACGTCATTTTTGCTTTATTCCCTGCTCTTGACGTCTCTCCCATCGCTTCTCATTTTTTCCATGATTTCATTCTTTTCAACACCGTCGGTGCCGCCATACGCAACAGTGCTTTTCTCTCTGTTTATTCTTTTCATATCGATATTCGGTTTCATTCTCAGGCTTTTCGGGCGGATAAGAGAAACATATGTGCTGCTTGTTATGATTGCTGCCCTCGGCCTGCTGGGAATTGCCAAATTTCCGCTGGCAATTTCCAATATTTCAGGTAAATACTGGCAGTTTTCCCTGATTGGAGTATTGGCAATTCTTGTGGTTGCATTCGCCATTTTATGGAAGTTCATACTCAGCAGGGATGACACGAGCCTTCGCTTCAGGACAGTGCCGGCTGAACATACTGTTAAACATCCCATAAACTTCAGCAGATGGTCAAAGCGTAATCCCCTGTTGAGATTCTCAACAACAATGACATTTGCGGCTTCAAGAGGAAACATTGGCGCAAGGAGATCAGGCTATGGCAGATTGGCAATCACAGGCATTGTGCTTTTGGCCTCAGTTATTTTTGTCTTACTCATAATTTTCACTTTTTATTTTCCATCTATAGGCCCTTCCATATCAGTGACTGTGATATCCTACTACATTGTATTCATGTCCTTTCTGCTGTTCTACTCAATAATAAATGAAAGAATATGGATAGGATGGAATACTGTGGAACCACATAATGCCGTCCGGAGTTATGTTTCTGGAAAGCTGATAATGCTTTCATTTATCGCATTACCGGTATTGATTTTCCTGATTTATGCATATCTTACGCACCTCTTAATTCTGCCATCGGAAAGTTTAGTATTTTTAATCTCAATTCCGTTGCTTCTGTACTTTCCATTCTTCTTTTATGCCACAATATTAAACTTGAATGTCATAAAGGCACAGTCAAGAACCTTTGGCGGCGGCTTGTCTGAGGGCACATTTTTCATATTTCTGCCACTGATAATAGCATACCTCGTTCTGTCCATAGT
>JAVYSG010000015.1:0-23855 GCA_038729325.1 Thermoplasmataceae archaeon
AATTCCAGCCAATCCGGGAGGATATAAATGAAATTTCTCCGCAGGATCTGAAGAAAAAACTGCCGTCACTTATGGCAAAGATTCATTCCAGTGGAATATTTCCATTCTTCTATGTTTATTCCCAGGCCGACGAGAAACACAGCTCCACATACGCACTTTACATTTATCAGGGCGGGTTGTCGCTTCCTGACAGAGAATACTACCTGTCCGAAACATTCTCATCACTGAAGCAGGAATTCCGTGAATACGTTCGGAAAGTTTTCACACTTTATGGTGAAGATGAGGAAAACTCCGGAAGATACGCAGATATCATAGTCAATATGGAGACCCGAATGGCCAGAGTGTCCAGAAGCAGGGTCGATCTCAGAGACCCCGAAAAAAATTACAACAGAATATCTGTTCAGGAACTTTCGGAAAAATACCCCCACATGGGTTTCGAAACATACATGATGTCTATGGGTGCCGGAAATACTGAATATGTCGTTGTTGGACAGCCGGAATTCCTTCAGGAGATCGACTCCATAATCTCTGGCAGTGAAGATACTGACCTGGCACTGTATATGAAATGGAACGTGATCAACAGCTCCCTCCCCTATCTCTTCAGGGAAGCGGAGGAGATTCATTTCAACATGTATGGACGCAAGATAAGGGGGCAGCCTTCAATAGAACCAAGGTGGAAAAGAGCAGTTAACATCATAGACGCCTGCCTTGGAGAATCCCTTGGACAGCTTTATGTTGAAAGATATTTCACTGAGGAATCCAGACAGAAAATGGCCGAGTTGATCGCCGATATAATCAGCGTGTTTTCAGACAGACTGAAGAACCTCACCTGGATGGGCGACACAACCAGGGAACTTGCGCTTAAAAAATTCGGGAAGCTCAGGGTGAAAATAGGAAATCCCAGAAAATTCCGGGATTATTCTGCCATTTCCATAAAGCCGGATGATTATCTGGGCAATGTGCGCAGATCTGCTTCCTTTGAAATGAAACGACAGATGACAAGAGTTGGAACCGGTGTTGATCCGGACGAATGGATGATGACACCGCCAACAGTCAATGCCTATTACTCTCCTCCTGACAATGAAATTGTTTTTCCCGCCGGTATTCTCCAACCCCCGTATTTCGATCCCGAAATGGATGATGCTGTTAACTATGGAGCTGTTGGTGCAGTTATTTCCCATGAAATCACACACGGTTTTGATGATCAGGGAAGAAAATATGATGATGTCGGGAACATCAGGGACTGGTGGACAGCTGAGGATTCCAATAGATTCGAGGAACTTGCTCAGAAGGTTGTGGAAACATATGGCGCTCTTGAGGCACTTCCGGGCATGAAGGTTAACGGCAGGCTGACACTTGGCGAAAACATTGCGGACCTTGGTGGAGTCAGCATTGCATTCGAAGCCCTGCAGAGGCATCTGAAACGCCACCCTGATAGAAGCGTTACCGTTGACGGCTTCACACCGGAGCAGAGATTCTTTCTTTCATGGGCGCAGGTCTGGCGGGAAAACATCAGGGATGATGAGCTTAGAATGAGATTAACCATGGATCCGCATTCACCCAACAGGTTCAGGGCCACTGTTCCGGCTGTAAATCACTGGGCTTTTCCCGCTGCCTTCGGCGGCAAAATAGACGCAGCCGGTTCCGGGGGCCTGCAGGTGTGGTGACATCCGTGGGATAAACGTGCTCTGTGGAGCAGCAGTTCATGATAGGGGATTCCAGTAGCCCACAGATGCGTCCAGAGTTTCGAAGACAGCATCTTTCACAGCCATTCCAATGAACCGCGATACAAATGATCTCCTTGGAGCAATGAATCTTGTCTTCTTGATTCCAGAAATCTTCTTCATCTCTGACAGTGCTTCATCGTATCCACCGATGGCGTCAACAAGTTTCAGATTCAGGGCATCTTCAGCTGTGAAAACTTCCCCTGTTGCTATGGTATCACGCTGATCGTCCGCAATTTTTCTTTCCGCCGAAACTGATTTCCAGAAAGACCTGTAAGATGAGTCAATTATGTGCAGCATTTTCTGTTTTCCTTCTTCTGTTGCCTCAGAAAACGGATTCAGCAGGTCCTTGTACTTGCCGGCTTTGCTCACCTGAACATCGATGCCAATTTTTTCCATGAGTCTCCTGACATTTGGTGTTATGCTTATAACACCTATGGATCCGACAAGGGAAGTTTCCATTGAGTATATCCTGTTTGAAGCACTGGCTACCCAGTATGCACCTGAGGCACACATTCCAGTTACATAGGAAATTACAGGTTTCTTTTCGCGGATTGCGCGTACTTTCCGGAAAAGAATTTCGGAAGCATTGGCTTCACCTCCGGAACTGTTCATATGAATGAGAAGCCCGCGTACCCTTGAGCTTTTTTCAACCAGATCTAATATTGGCATAAGACCGGAGAGTTTTCTGTCACTGATTGTGCCAGACAGTTCAGTTACTGCTATAAATGCCATGGGTGTTTATACTCAATTCTGCCTTAATACCTTTTCCAGTGGGAAGGCCGGTTGTATGCAGCCCGTGCAGGATTCATGTTTATAATACAGCCGGGAGAGAAAATTAAATCAGGTCCTGGGCAGATTCCGGTCTGCTCTGAAAAAATGAGCAACGAAATTATACAATCACATTGAGAAATGGTTCACTTTGCCACTGCTGCCTGTACCGTACCTTCCTGGGCCTGTGGGGATACAAGTTTACCGGTGCCCGGTATGAAGGCGGCGGAAATCACTGAAAGAATTGCAGTGGCGGTGACAACGATCCATATGGTTCTGTAATCAAATGAGTATAGATATGCAAATGGCACGCCAACCAGTATAAATGTGATGCCAACAAGAGTCCTCTGAAGTGCTGAAAACATACCGCGGTTCTCCTTGCCGATGACCTTCACCTCGTATGACATTGCACCGGAGACGAATAGCGGACCGAATGCATTGAAGGATATTGAACCATAGAATATGTACGGATTCCGGAGGTATATTGACGCCAGTATTGCTCCATAGAAGAAAATATCAAAGAGGCCCAGAAGAATTATGTAACCCTTACCGGTGGATGGGTGACGGTCAACATACTTTCCAGAGTAGATACCGGAAGGTATGGATATTGCAAAGCCTATTCCCAGCAGGATAATGGAATACTCAGGAATAACCCCGATTTTTTCCCCGCTCAATATGAAGAAATAAGAAAGCCCGTATACCCCCACTGACATGAATATCTTTGTGAGAAGGACGGGTATCACGAACCTGCGCTTATCCCTGAACAGAACCAGGCTTTCCCTGAAGGTGGGCCTGCGGGTTGCTCCTTCATTCTTAAGCGCAAGTTTTCGGCTTTCCGGAAAAAGTACAAAGAAAGTAAGAACAGTTACCACAAGCAGAATCACGCCAGAAACCAGATACACAATATACATGTGCGAGAATTCCTTCATTGCTGCCACAACAAACATGGCTGCAGTGCCTCCTGCTGTTTCCATCATTATGATTCTGGAGTAGTGCTTGCCCAGAATGGAAAGTTTTGATGCTTTTCCTATAAATGAACCAAGCGATGACTTATATGTGTTCTGTGTAACAAGGACGGCCCCTATGACAGCTGAGGAGATGACGTATGCCTGAAGCAGGCCCGGGAAGAAACGCAGAGAAAGCAGTATCATCCCGGAACTGTAAATAAGCGAACCTATGATCATAAGCACGTATGAGAAACCTCTATCGATGGCCCTGCCCTGAGGAATCAGTATCACGAGAAGTATGACCTGGCCTATTGTGGTGCCAATCCCCCCGAATATGATGGGAATATTATAACTCTGCAGAAGGTAGAAAACAGTATAGCCAAATATGTTCATTGCCATGGCAAAGAAGAAATTCATCACAGAAAGTGTTGATACAAAAGGATTAATGCTGCCTCTGGTGGAATCACTTTCACCTGCACTGTCCATGTCAGAATCTATATCAGATATTTAATATATATCAGTTTCTACGAATTTCGTCAGTATGTAAATCAGATTCCCTGAGTTAATCTGGTTAAACATGTTTCATTGCTATGCAGCATCATTGTCTGCAGACCTGGTATTTATTATTGATATATGAGGGAAAGACCTGAGTGGAAATTCCCGTCAAATAAACCTGAGAAGGTCTTCCGGGAAATTATCAAGGTCCACATATTTCTCAGAAGACATTGCTATCCCGGCATTGTAGCAGATGCTGAAGGGTCCATTTATCTCTCCTGTTGCAAGAAATGCTGTTCCTCCGTATGCCCGGAATCTCTCAACTTTTTCCTGATTGCTGTATGGAAATACAGTATCAGGAGAAATATCAAGCACCTTTTGCAATACCGAATCCTTCATGTCAGGATCTACAACAACTCTTGCCGCTCCAGAAACAAGTGAGTCTACCAGATCGTATTCTCTCTGTACCATGTTGAAGACCACAGTATCAAAGAACTTTGCGACTCTCGTGTAGATCTTGAAGTTATAGTTTCCGTGAAGTATGCCGTCATAATCACAGAGAAAAATCTGATCGCCTTCCAGGGTCTCAAGCTGCTGGCCCTGTGGAATGCCTTCCAGTACGTGGTTTCTGACGGAAATGCATCTAATCTTCAACGCACTGCAAAGCAGAACGACCGTATAAAATATTTGTCAGGGGGAGCATGTCAATATATCACAGGGTTATGCATACCATCAGTGGGAGAGGTATCACGCTGATGCACTGAATTGTGCATCCAGAGAAATGCAAAATATGTGTGATCACAGGTGCATGTCAGATCAATCAGGAAAACTTAATTATGTTTTCTTAATTATATATGGATATGTTTTCCACATCAAGATCATACCTGTTGAAGTTTGACCGGACAATTGTGCCAATGGCTAAGGGTGACAGGTCAAGAACCGTTCTGGATCTCGCATTTGATCTGGCAAACAAATACTCATCAGAGATCACTGCGCTCACTGTGAAGGAAAATGTGAGGGAAGTCACCTGGAGTGATAAGGTCGCTGTGGTGATCAATGCCTACAAAGAGGGCAAGGAGAAGAATATCAAGGTCATCCCCAAGGTAAGGACCTCAAAATCAGTAAAACAGGGCATTGTGGAGGAAGTGCGCAGCAGGGCATATGATATACTCCTCCTGGGAACATTCAAACGATCCGTGCTTTCCGCCTCCATATTCGGCACAATAGGAGACTATGTGATCAAGAACTCCACCATACCAACTGCAGTTGTCAGTTTGCATGGAAGCAAATACCCCTACGGAAAGATTCTTGTACCTCTGTGCGAAACACTGACCACAAGGGCAGCAGTCTCCTTTGCACTCCACATGAAAAAAGCACTGAACTCAAAGCTCATACTTGCCGACCTCAGAAAATTTGACAGGAAAAAAACCCATGGCTTCAACACTCTTATGGACAGGCTTGGCGAAGCTATTGAACAGTATGGATCCGACATAACTGTGGTCAGACCCGGAATGTCCAGCAACCTCACAGATGAAGTTTCAAATCTCATAAGAGAACAGAATCCGGATGTGATAGTCATGGGTGTCAGGAATTCACCAGGCGGGAAAGTGCGCTTTAACTCTGATCTGAAGGCCATCATAAAGGGAACATACCAGGATACAATTGTAGTCAGGAAATAATGGCAATTTTCCTCATTGGAGAAAATTACCTGGAAGTATGCCTTTATCCATCAGGTACTGTATGATGATAAAGTTAAGAGTGACAGTGTTGACATAGTATGATCCAAATAGCGGAAAATTCTGCTTCTCATTTTGTTTGATGCTGTAATTCAGGAAAGCTTCAACCGACGATATGCTCAGGTTTGCACTGCTGTTTATGCCGAGGGTAACTATGGATTGCCCTATTCTTGCAACCTGATCGTATGCACCTGCAACGGGAATGTTCGGGTCCAGTCCGGATGCGGATGGCGAAACCATGTCATATGGAACCTGGGAAATGTTTATCCCGGGATTCTCTGACATAAACTGCTTCAGATAGTGCTCTGTCATGTTTAAAAATGCCGGGTTGTCTGGCGAAATCTCTGTGCTTCCTGACTGGGACAGGTTGTAGCCTGTGGCAGATGGGCGGGGCTGGAAGAATACTGAGGAATTGAAGGCCTCAGCAAGATATACGGAACCATAAACTGTGCCGTTAATGATGACGGGCGAACCTGAAGACTGCCATGGCAGGGCATGCTCTGTTATGAGTGCCGTTGCGGTGGGATAAGCAAATCCCAGCACAGCCATTATGGATAAAGCAAGAAGAAATGATCTGATCAGTGTCTTTGCATTCATCCTACCACACCACCCCTCCCAAAGATAGAAGCACGTAAATGAGCTTTATGAAAATAAAAGGAACAATAACTCCCCCAAGTCCATAGAGAAGAAGATTGCGTTTCAGAAGGTCTGATATACCGGATGGGACGAACCTGACTCCCCTGATTGCCAGGGGAATGAGCACCACTATTATGGCTGTATTGAATATAAGGGCAGAAGTTATTGCGAGAAGTGGGTTTGAGAGGCCCAGAATGTTCAGATAGTCCAGGCTTGGAAATATAAAGAATATTGCCGGGATAATTACAAAGTACTTTGAAATGTCGTTGGCGATGCTGAATGTTGTAAGAGCACCCCTGGTGATCAGTATCTGCTTTCCTATGAATATGATATCAAGCAGCTTGGTGGGGTCGTTGTCCAGATCGACCATGTTGGCTGCCTCCTTCGCAGCTGGTGTGCCATTATTCATGGCAAGCCCAACGTCTGCCTTTGCAAGTGCTGGTGCATCGTTGGTGCCATCTCCAACCATGGCCACCATCAGTTGTTTTTCCTTTTCTCCAATAACAACATTGTATTTGTCCATGGGCGTTACATTTGCAACAAATTCATCAATACCCGCTTCTCTTGCTATATATTCGGCGGTTACTTCATCATCGCCGGTGCACATGATGGTCTTAATGTTCATGGATTTTATGGATTCAAGCCTCTCCTTCACTCCGGGTTTCAGAAGGTCATTCAGCTCGATAACCCCGGTGAATTTTCCGTTCTGAACAACAGGAATGGCAGTGCCCCCGCGCATGGAAATCTCCTTGCAGAGGGCCTCAATGAAAGTATCACTCAGGGAAAATTTTGCCTTCAGGGATTTCAGTGATCCTTTCAGTATTTCCGTGTCTCCGATTTTCACACCGCTGAATTTTGTTTCCGCTGAGAATGGTATGAACTCATGCTCTCCAACATCCCCGGCAGTGATGGCAACACCCTCCTTCCTGGCAAGGTTAACTATTGAAATTCCCTCCTTGGTCATATCCTCCAGTGAAGATAATGCGCACATCCTGACAAAATCGCCATAATCCACACCGGTGTTGGGATAGAATTTCACTGCCTCCCTCTCACCTATTGTAACCGTTCCGGTCTTGTCCAGGATTATGGTGTCTATGTCACCTGCATTCTCAACCGCCCTTCCGCTCTTGGCTATTATGTTGAACTCTGAGATCTTGTTTATGGCTGATACCCCAATGGCCGGAAGGAGTGCACCAATTGTGGTTGGCATCAGGGCTATGAGAAGAACCAGCAGCATGATTATATTAATTGTAATGCCCAGAAGTCGGGCCATGGGGAATATAACAGCAGAAATTATAAGGAATACCAGGGTAAGCCCTGAGAGGAGGACAGCCAGTGCCAACTCATTTGGAGTCCGCTGCCTTGTAGCTGTGCCGATTAGCTTTATCATGTTGTCTATGAAGCTGTTCCCCGGATCGGATGTGGCCCTTATTGTTGCTCTGTCCGTAACAAGTTTGGTAGAACCGGTTACGCTGTCTCCCTGGACCTTCATCACAGATCTGGATTCGCCGGTTATGTTGGATTCATTAACATAGCAACTCCCGCTGATAATTTCTCCGTCCACCGGAATGATCTCATCCTGGTAAACCTCGATGATATCGCCCTTCCTCACATCTGACGAGGGCCGATCAACCGTACCGCTATCTGTCACAACATGTGCCATTATATTGGTTTTCATTTTTCTGAGGGATGCAGTTATGGCGTTGCTTTTTCCCTCAGAGAATGCTTCCGCAAGATTGCTGAAAAATATGGTCAGGAACAGCATTACAGTTGTTGATATATAGAACTCACTGTAAGGAAAGACAGAGGGCAGATCAGCCAGTCCAGGGAATATGGTAAGTACCAGTGAAACCAGAAAAGCAACCTCTGTTACAAACATCACCGGGTTGCGAATCAGCCTGTCAGGCCTGAAATCTCTCAGTGTAAAGTAAAGTATTTCTGCATATCTGTTCATGGCATCACCCCTGCAATGAAGAGATTAAATGCCCTGGCAAATGAGAGCAGAGGTCCCAGCGCCAGGATGGGGAAAAATGAGAGGAGACCAAGGAGAATCATGACGAAAAAAAGGGTGAAACCAAACAGGAATGAACCTGGGTCCACAGTCCTTTCAACCTGTACCTTCGGCTTTTTATATGAAAATGACTGGGCAATCAGGAGCTGAAAGGCCATGAGAAGATAACGGCCGAGCAGCATAACAATGCCGTCCACATAATTGAAAAACGGCTGATTCGTTAAAAATCCGCCAATCTCTGACCCGTTATTTGAGGCCGCTGTAGCAAACTCGTACAGTAGCTGTGTTATCCTGTCGGGACCTGTATTCACAAAAGATGTCATGAACTGCGGAAGAAGCAGTGTTATCCCGAATGGGATTATGACCAGCAGTGGATGCGTGACAAGGGAGAGGGTGGAATATCTGATTTCTCTTGAACCTATTTTTAAACTCATTATTTCAGGGAGTTTTCCGACCATCAGGGAGGTTATGAAAACCGTGAAAATGACGTACATAAATATGTTCAGGATGCCTGTTCCAACGCCTCCAAGCGGATCGTTCATTAGCAGATCAAGCAGCGGACCCATGATACCAACGGGCGTGTAATTTATCAGCGCGGAATTCACGGCACCTGTTGATGTTATTGTGGAACCGATGCTGAAGAGTGTGCTCTGTGATATGCCCAGTGCCGTCTCCTTTCCAAGCATGTTGCCTGTAAAACTCATCCCAAGAGCTGTAATTGAGGGTATCCCGGCCATTTCACCGAAGAATGACAGGAAGGCTGTGAACACAAAGATTACCATTATCACACCGTAAAGCATCGTGGCAAAACGCTTGTTGTTGAATACTTTTCCAAGAGAAATTATGGAAGCCAGCGGAATCAGGAGCAGTGCCTCAAGCTCAACCATGTTTGTGAACCAGTCTGGATTGCCCAGGGGAAAACCGGCGTTTGCCCCGTAAAAACCACCCCCATTGGTTCCAATGGTTTTAATGGATTCAAGAGTGGCAACAGGACCAAGAGGAAGCTTGAAAGCTGTGTGGCTCAGAACAGGTGTTATGGTGAGATATGGCGTCATGGTCTGCGGAATGCCGGACAGCACCAGAATAAATGTCAGCACCACAGAAAGCGGGAAAAGCAGGTAAAATTCTGATACAAGGAAATCATGGTAGAAGTTTCCTATTTTCCCGTTTTCACTGAGTATCCCCCTGATGAATGCCATTGAAGCTGCAAAGCCTATGCCGGCTGAAATGAACATGAAGCCTGTTATTACAAATGTGGTGCTGAAATAACTCAGATCAAATGGACTGGAATAATGCTGGAGATCTGTGTTGGTGAGGAAACTTGATACCGTATTGAATATGAGACTTGGCGTCATATGGTTATTGGAAAATGAAAACGGAAGATCGTGCTGGAAATAAATAACTGCAAAACCTATTGCCCCGAGAAACAGTGAAAAAATGAGGATGGATGTGAAATATTCCCTGAATTCCATCTGCTTTCTGGCGTCTTCGCCCAGAAATCTTTCAAATGCCCTCACTACCGGACCGCTTATCCGATCCATAGCTGTGGGTTCACCCCTGTAGATTTTCGCTATGTAACCTGAAAGGAGGTAAGCAAGTACTGTGGCCAAAAGAATATAGATAATAATTATGATAGAACCTGATACGTAACGGTTGGTGGCAAAGAAATTAACCCAGAAGTTTCCAGTTGATCCTGAGGAAACAGATGATACAATCATAGCTTCTCAGCCGCCACAATTGAAATGATAAGGTATACTACCAGTGCCAGGACAATTACTCCAATGACCAGATACGATACGGGCATTTCAAGCTCTGGCTCTATGAAGAAACATTATTTAATTTTTTTCCGAAATATTTATATTGTTCTCCATGAAAAACAAAAAAGGTATTGAATTATGAAAATGCCCTGACCCTATATCAGGGATAAACGCCCGGTGAGGCCGGGCGTAAAAGCTGATTATGGTGGGGATAGCAGATGCTGAGGTACAGCCTCAATTGCAGTAACTGCAGCAAGCACTGCTGATACTACTAGCCCTATCCAGAATATGACCAGCACGACAGTCCATAACTTGGAAACCTTCTCTTTTCCCGGAAGCATGTCATATATGAGTGTTGTCGGATATGTGAATACCCCGGTGAGTCCGAAGGCTATGTAAAGACCAAGCATTGCTATTGGGCTGGAGGTCATCTTATCCATGTATGCATTTGCACCGTAGTATATTGCGATTATTCCTGAAAAGAGAGCGAGTATTCCAGTAAACTGAAGTTTCTGCTTCATGCCTATTGAGATCGCCATTATGATCAGTATGAGGCCAATTATCAGGTAAGGATCATAGAACAGTATGTTATAACTGCCTGGTAGAGGCCATACCATTTCACCATAAATACCCATTATTGTTATGATTCCTCCAAGTATTCCCAGGGGATAAACTCCCGGTTTGAGTACTCCCTCTATATCCTTGACGCCCCTGCGGTACGCCAGGTATACGGAGCCGGTCAGGTATATTGATACCACACCAACGAGGGACATTATGAACAATTCCATTGCCAGATCGTCTATAAATGCCATTTTGACACCAATCCAAGCATTATGGTTCAATATATAAGAAATGGCATTAAATTATTGGTGACTATATTTAAATATAAGATAAAATACCCCTGAAGAGAAATATAAAAATTTCAACAAACAGATGAGATATGAAATCTTATTAAATGCCCTTCCCCATATACGGGCCAATCCTTGAATATCCAATTTTCCTGAAATATTCCCGGACTCCAACTCCACTGATCACCAGGATTCTTGGAAGTCCCCATTCCTCCCGTACTATTGACTCGGCGCTGCTCATCAGCATCCGCCCCAGCCCTCTGTGCTGCCACTGATCATCACTGTGGGCGCCTACAGGGACCACTTCTCCCAGAACCTTGATCTCCCTTATGACTGCCGATTTTTCCATTTCAGTCCTGTGTGCCCGTTCTGATGGCTTTCTGAGTCTAAGAAAACCGAAAATGTGTTCATCATTTTCAAATGAAAGGAACACCTCGGTCCCTCCGGCCGCCTCGTAGTCGCGCCTTACTAATTCCATTCTGCCGCTCTCGGAAGTTGCCTTACCAACTTCCCTGGTTCTGATCTCCATGGTCTTTATTCCCCTCTGCCTTAGCTTATCATCCACAATATTGTGAATATCGCTTCTCTTTACTCCTGCCTCTATGAATTCAACAGGGATATCCCTCTGCATCCTCTGCACCCTGATCCATGGGGGCATCTTTTCCATGAAATTTACAATCAGATCAGATGCTGTTTCTGTATCCAGAGGAATATATTTCCCATTTTTCCAGAGTCTGTAGAGCGCAGTGCCCTTTACGACAAGAGTTGGATATATTTTCAGCATATCAGGTTTGAAAGAAGGATCTGAGATCATGCGGTCAAAACTTTTCATATCGTCGTCCAGTGTTGAACCGTACATTCCTGGCATGAGATGATATACTATCTTGAGTCCTGCATCCCTTGATAGCTGTGTGGATCTCACTATCTCCGCTATTCCATGCCCTCTGCCGTTGATTCGCAATACTCTCTCATCCAGGAGCTGAACCCCAAGTTCCACCTTGGTGGTGCCGTAAGAAAGCGCGCTGTCGATCTCTTTTTCAAAAAACCAGTCCGGTTTGGTCTCAACCGTCAGTCCGACACACCTTCTGGCTGCAGTCTCGTTTTCAAGCATGGCCTCATCCAGGGTGCCGGAAATATGCATGTTCATTGCGTCAAAACAGCCCTTTATGTAGTATTCCTGATATTCTCTGCTTCTGGCAGTGAATGTCCCCCCCATTATTATGAGATCGACCTTGCTTGTATCATGTCCGATGGTGTCCAGTTGCTTGAGTCTGTTGAAAACAATGCTGTATGGATCATAGTTGTTGTTCCTTCCCCTGAGGGCTGCAGGTTCATGGCCAGTGTAGGCCTGAGGGGAATTGTTTTCCTTACCACCGGGGCAGTAAATGCATTTCCCATGGGGACAGCTTTCTGGTGAGGTCATGGCCGCTACAACTGCAACACCTGAAATTGTTCTTGTAGGCTTTATCCTGAGCAATCGAATTTTGCCTGAAGGCACAGTGCCGGATCGTAATATCTCGGTATCGCTTGGGATATGGTCAAGCTTGAGGTCTCTTGCAAGGGTTAACTTCCTCCTCTGAAGTGAATCCCTGTCGGAAATTACGCCTTCCGAGATCTCCTTACCTATTATCTGGTAAAATTCCATTCTGGTAATGATGCCAAATGGGGATAAAATGATTCCATTCAACAGCCGGAATTACATCCCGTACCGGTATGTTCAAAATCAACGGTCAGCACTGTGAGAATCTGCCACCTTATCATATTGCCGGAACTGTCAGGGCCGAACGGGCGACCGTAAGATTAATTGCCTTCCCATTTATGGTTGATCATGGCTGATTTTGAAACTGTGGAAATTGATATCCCTGAGAACTGCAACGTGATCCTGGGATATTCCCACTTCATAAAGACTGTTGAGGACCTGAATGAAATAATAAAAACGTACATTCCTGCCGCAGATTATGCTGTATCATTTTCTGAAGCCTCCGGGGACCGGTTGATAAGATTCGAAGGAAATAATAAGGAACTCATATCATTTGCAAATGAAAGCCTTGCCAGGATTGCTGCCGGCCATACATTCATTATTGTGCTGAGGGGAGCATATCCAATACAGATATTGAACCAGATCAAATCCTGTCAGGAAGTTGGAAGAATACTGGCCGCAACAGCAAATCCACTAACTGTACTCATCTTCAAAACTCCCCGCGGAAACGGTATCGCTGGTGTGGCGGATGGATTCAGCCCTGTTGGTGTTGAAAATGAAGACCACAAAAATAAGAGGAAGAAACTGCTACGGGATATCGGGTATAAATCCTGAGGGCCCGTAGTGTAAAGGATATCACCTAGGCCTCCGGAGCCTATGATCCGGGTTCGAATCCCGGCGGGCCCGCTTTATTTATTGATAGTGTTCAGCCAAATGCAGAAATGATGAGAAGGATGGCAGGACTTGCAGTTGAAATGGCAGTCAGAAATCTAAATTAAACGGATAGTATTATGACAGTGAAAAATTTGATCAGGGCTGTTCTTTTTGATATGGATGGTACTCTTCTGGACAGCGAAACACTGTCAGAGAGGGCGACCAATTATGGATTCAGGGAAATTCTTGGAAGGGAAGTTACTGCGGAGGAACATTCACAGCTCATAGGAAGACCTGTAAAAAAGATACTTTCCCAGTGGTTCCCTGACAAGGGTGAGACCATTTATGATACGGGAAGGATGTATTTTATGAGCAGGCTATCTTCGGTGGAGACCTATCCGGGAATTAGACAGGTTCTGGAAAAGCTGAGCAGGAGCTATTCCATAGGTGTGGTAACATCAAGCCACAGATCTGATGCACAGAACCTCCTGACAGTCTCAGGTCTGCTTAGCTATATCAGGCTTTATGTAGGCCAGGAAGACACAGAATACCAGAAACCGGATCCAGAACCGCTTATTCTGGCACTGAAGAGGCTTGGAGTCAGCAGTGATGAAGCATTATATGTCGGAGACCAGCCCTATGACATTATTGCTGCCCATGAGGCAGGAATGGCAGCAGCTGGGGCCCTCTGGGGATCAGGGAATTCTGAAAGGCTTGAGATGTACCATCCGGACAGTCTCCTCAAAAAACCTGAGGATATTTTCGATTTCATAGGGAAACTTGAGTCACAATAAGGTGTTTTCAAAGCCACATTAAACAATGCTGCCCATGGCATTATTCATTGAGCATCACCTGTAAATACAGTCAGTCCATCCATACTGATGCCATCGAATCTTTCAATTCACAGGGAAGAGATACATGGGAATTCACTTAGAAATAATGCCCTTGAGGACCCTGAAAACAGGGATGTGATCCTGATTGAGCATAACTGCAGGGATGATACACCAATCCTTGTTGGACTGGCCGGATTTTTTGGGACAGCCCAGAGCTTCCTGAATCGCAGCTACACAAACATGGACTTCCTGAGCACACTGGAGATGATAATCAGGAATGATCCTGATCTGTCTTTTGTGATTGCGCTTCCGGACACAATGACAGGACTTCACGGAAACCAGTACCTTAATTCCGGTGCCGTGGGTAACTATGAGGATTTTATTACAGAGGATGTGACAGGATTCCTGGAAAAGCGATATGGCAGAAGAAAAATGGGCATCTTTGGAAAATCCTCGGGCGGTTTCGGTGCCTATAACCTGGCATCGCTGTATCCGGCAATTTTTTCAGGTTTCATTGATGTTTCAGGCGATTCTGCCTTTGAATTCTGTTACCTGAAGGATTTCCCTGTTGCTTATAAAACAGTTAGGAAATATAATACAGGAAAGTTCATTGACCACTTTTCGCAGAGCCCATCCCATACAAGTGATGAGCTGAATACGATGAATCTCATAGCAATGTCTGCCTTTTATTCTCCGGAGGAAGATGAGGACTCTGGAATCGGCCTTCCATTCAGAGTTGATACAGGCCTTATCAGGGAAGATATATGGAAAAAGTGGCTGAAATTTGATCCTGTCAGAAATGTAAAATCCAGACTTGAATCACTTGGCGGACAGACTGCCATATTCCAGGTCGGAAATCACGATGAGTTTTCCCTGAATCTGGGAATAGAGGCACTCAGTTCGATTCTCAATGAAAACGGCATCCAGAATACGCTGATGCGATACGATGAAGGCCATTTTGGTATCGATTATTTCTATGGTGATTCTATTCCCATGCTGATTCGTGGAATTTCGCAGGAACCTGAAGTGAATCGCTAATTATATTATGGATACATCATTATTCCACTGTGGAAAACAGATCCATTACTGCCGAGGATTATCTTAAGGCAATAGATGAATTCACCCTCTACAATGGATTCGCATCACTAAGCGAAATCGCGCATCTTCTGGGAACTGCGAGACAGAGCGCCTATGATGAAATAAAGATACTTGTTCAGAGAGGATTTGTGGAACGCCAGTCCAGGGGCCAGTATGTCCTAACGAAGAAAGGCAGTGTGGAGGCTAACATATTTCTCAGGAAGCACCGGATAGCAGAGATACTTCTCTGGAAATCATTATCACTCCCATGGGAAACCATAGACGATGAGGCTATGGGAATTGAGCATGGAATCACGGAGACCATTGCGGAAGCTGTATGCATAAAGTACGGCTGCGATTCATGTCCACATGGCAATCCTGTTCCTGATGAAACAGGCAGGGTAAAGGAAACCGACGACATTTTCTTTAACTCCCTGGAACCCGACAGGGAGTACCGGATTTCGCGGGTGATCTTTGAAAATTCCAGCATACTCCACTATCTTGGGACACATTCGCTCCTCCCGGGTCATGCCATTGCAACCGACCACAGGGGAGCTGTGTACATACCCCGGAACGGAAATGAGGAAGTGCCGGAAACAGTTGCGAGGGCAATTACATACCTCACATTTGATGAATAAGTCTTAAGTATTGATGAAAAATGTAAGGTTATCCTTACATGAATATACTTGATTTCAGCAGCCGGCACAGTATGCTGGCCCGCATGGGACCTGCGTGGCTCGTTATGATAGCCGACGTCGATGTTGCCAGTATAATTACAGGACTTGAAACTGGTTCACTGTATGGATATCACGTTATTTTCATAATGCTGGTTCTGGCAATCCCGCTGGCAATAATGCAGTATGCCTCAGGAAGACTCGGCGCAGTGACCGGCAAGGGAATAGGAGATGTTCTCAGAGAAAGATACAGCAAACGGATTTCGGGTATAGCTTCCGTACCCATGGCGGTGACAGATATACTGTCCTACATTGCAGAATATGCGGGAATAGCAATAGGCTTCGCACTCTTGGGAATTTCGCCTGTTATTTCGATTCCTGTGGTTTATGTTATACACAACGCCATTGTATTTTCAAGGAAATATAACGGAATTGAGAAAATACTCATACCTGTCTCACTGGTACTTGTAATTTCCATTATTTCCACAGTCTTAATTTTCAGACCGGACTTTCACAGTGTCATGGCAGGGCTATCACCCATACAGCCATATGAAAACAGCGGTTTCGACTACTACATTGTGGCAAATATAGGTGCGGTGATAATGCCATTCATGCTGTTCTATCAGGCGGGTGCCACGGCAGAAAAGAGGCTGGGGGTGGGTGACCTGAGGCTCATCAGAAACGAAACCTATGTGGGCGCTCTGGTGAGTGAACTCCTGATGGTGGGAATAGTTGTGGCGGGGACTTTCATAGGGGGAGAGATGGGGGTGAAGGCTCTTGCCTCTGCCATGAGGCCTTTTGGACCTGCCGCCCCCTACATACTGGCTGTGGGGTTCATATCATCAGGCTTCCTTGCCCTGGTTGTGATCTCACTTGGATCATCGTGGGGAATTGGTGAAACACTCTCCTGGGGGAACCATGATGAGGGAATAACTTCCTCCAGCAGGAAATTCTTCTATCTGTATGTGGGAGAGAGCCTGCCCGCAATGATTATTGCTATTTATCTGGGTTCCGACCTTCTTGGGCTTGTGATCAACCTCATGGTTGTTTTCGTGATTGTGCTGATTCCAATAGGCCTGCTGCTGGGAAAGCTTGTTTCTGATGTGGCAGTAATGGGTGATCATGCCTTTTCACGGCGATATATGACGCTCTACTGGACCACATTTGCCATAATAGAGGCAGCAGGGCTCTGGGGTATAGCTGTCTCAATGTGACGCCATGCTCCTTCTTTTACAACATGTCTGATCGGGAAAGCAGCTGAGCTTGCGATGGGAATGAATTGCGAAAGGTTTGATCGGATTATTGAACCCATGCAATTTAGCAGGGAACGGCATTCCCGAATTCACGCCTGTGGAAAGTGCTATAGCAGGGGAACTCTGGTCTGTGAGTCTACTTGTTGCCATTCAATGAAGCAGGAACATCCTATCATTGCGATAAAGAGGATGTCGGCTGAAATCGCCCTGAACAAATTGAAATTGCTTTCTGCCAGAGAGTGTTGATTCAACACTGCCTGAAAGCGAGGCGTTTGTTGATCTTTTTGCCCAAAAGAGAAAATCCAGGAATAAAGAAGAGTTGAAAACTACCCTTCATTCCTCTTCAAGAACCTTCCCGTATATTCCAACGATTTCCCTGTATCCCAGCCCCTTGTAAAATTTCAGGGCGATGAGGTTCTGTGATGGGAATTCAGCAGTTATTATCTGTATCTTCCTCTTCTTCAGTTCTTCGTAACTTCTTGAGATAAGCATTTTTCCGGCACCTGATCTTCTGAATTCCGGCATTATGTAGAAATCTGTTATCCTTGCCTCCTTATCCGGAAGGTAGTAACACCTGTCCAGAATATTGATAAGCAGAACACCAAGTATTTTACCGCCTCTTTCAGCCAGTAAAGATATGTGTTTCTCCGGATTTTTTACAGCTTCCCTGAGGCGATCCTCAGCATCCTTCTTCGCTTTGTCTGATACTACGAATACTGAATCGAATTCCCCATTCAGCTTCTTGAGCCTCAGTATCAGATCCACAGAACCATCTATATCAGCAGCAAGCATTTCCCTGACAACGATCTTATCTTTCATTCTTAATCCCCCCAGGCAATTCCCTTATGAGTTTTTCATCCATCATTTTCAGAAACATATTTCTATTAAATTCTATGAGTTCTTTTGCAGTCTTGTAGAACCCTTCCCTTGAGTTGGTCTTCCTGGCAAGCCCCTTTTCTACGGTCTTTGACGCCACAGCAGCTGCAACATTAGGATAGAGTTCCCAGTCGTCCATTGTTGGTACAATATGATCTTCATCCAGATTTTTCACAAAATTGGCAATTTCGTAGGAAGCTGCGACCATGATATCGAAGTTGACGCCCTTTGCCCTGGCATCTAGAACACCACGAAATACCCCGGGGAATACCAGACTGTTATTCACCTGGTTCGGGAAATCCCCGCGACCTGTTGCGATAATCTTTGCCCCTGCCTTCTTTGCCTCCTCTGGCCAGATTTCCGGTATTGGGTTTGCCAGTGCGAAAACTATGCCATCTGTGTTCATTGTTCTGATCCATTCTGTTTTGATTGTGCCAGGGCCAGGTTTAGATGCTGAAATTATTACATCCGCCCCCTTGAATGCATTTTCCGAGGGGCCTGCCAGTCTCTCCGAGTTGGTTTGCAATGCCAGTTCATATTTCCAGGGGTTGTTTATCATCAGGCTGTCCATGTCCTCCCTTTCCGGTTCAAGTATTCCCCTGGAATCCGCAAGTATGAGGTTGCCCTTCCTGAAACCGGCCGCAGCCAGGAGATGAGCAGCTGCTATATTGGCGGCCCCGGAACCAAGAAGCACCACCTTTGTATCCTCAATCTTTTTGTTGATCACCCTGAGGGAGTTTATCACACCTGCCAGCGTAATACATGCGGTCCCAAGCTGATCATCATGCCAGGCGGGAATGGAGAGACTTTTCTGCAGTGTTTCAAGAATGTAGAAACATTTAGGGGATTCTATGTCTTCCAGGTTGAATCCTCCAAAGGTAGGTTCAAGTGCCTTTGCAACGCCTATGAATTCCTCTCTGCTTCCTATTCTTATTGGAACCGGCACCGCGTTCACCGCCCCGAGAACATTAAATATTAGAGATTTTCCCTCCATTACGGGCATTGCAGCTTCCGGACCCACATTTCCAAGCCCGAGTACCCTTGAACCATCGGTGAGTATCGCAACAGAATTCCATCTTCCTGTCAGTTCGAAAGAACTGTCACGGTCCTTTGCTATCTTCAGGGAAACCGCAGCAACACCTGGTGTATACCAGAAAGAGAAGTCCTGCAGACCCCTGACGGGGACCTTTGGAAGAACCTGGACTTTTCCCTTGTAATATTCAGAATAGGCAATTGCCTCTCTGTTGAATTCTTCCGTCCTGGATATATTATCCATATTCTCAAGAGGACAGCCCTAATTTGCATATAAGGCTGTTCTGTTACATATAAGAGTTAAAAAGAAAATCTGAAAAAATATTAAGCAATTTTTCCTTAGGGGATGCCATGGAAATAAGTAATGTCAAGATAGATTGGGCACCTATTCTTGAGGGCCAGATAAAGTATCTGGAAGATATCTATCCTGATGCCGCCATCAGAGAGACTTACCGTGATATCATAGAGCGGCTGAACGAGAACAAGATCAAGTCCAGAATCATAATCAATGGGATTACCGTTGCAGGCTATGCCTTCGTCATTGAGAGTGCATTGCTCAATGATCGAATATACGGATCACTGGGATTCACTGACGGAGCATTTGCCACTGAGGAAAGAATACGCACCCTTGTTGAATGGGCGGAAAACATTGCAAAAGCACAGGGAAAGTACCTCATGATCAATGAAATATTCAGAGCAGAGGATACCTCTGAGAAATTCCTGACGGAACGTGGATATACCATGGTGAAAAGGAGCAAAATGGAGATTTCTCTTGACGAATTCAGTCATGCAGGCGAAAAATATCCCAAGGAATTTGAAATACTGCCTGCCATAGGATCAGGCTATCAGGAATATTCCAGAGCAGAGTTTGATGCCTATGCTGGAACCCCGGACATGATTCTGTTCCATACCAACAGTGAAGCGGACCGCATTTCCATGGTAAAGGCCATATTCAATGGATCCTATGGCGAGATAGTACCGTCTGCAAGCACTGTTGTCAGGCATCACGGGAAACTCATTGCAGCAATTATTGCCACCACAAAGCCCGAAAGACAGATCAATGAAAGACGCGCCATGATAGTTGATATCTTTGTTAACAGGGAATACAGGGGAAATGGCCTTGGAACTGCCCTTATGGCGAATTCCCTGAACAGGCTGAAGGAACTTGGATTCGAGATCGCAGAACTCTGGGTTACAAGTGGCAACGATGCAGCACATATTTACGAGAGGCTCGGTTTCAGATCGTTGCTCTCAGCAAAAGAAATTTTCTACTATCGCAAGCCATAGAGCGGAATCAGATGACAGAACCAATTGCGCCCAGAACAACGGGCAAAATGAAATTATCATCAAATGGATAGTAAGCCATACTCTCCACCACTGCTGACACAAAGGCTATGCCAAGGCCGGCGAATCCAATCATGAAATAGCCGAATATCCCTGAAAAAAGGAAAATGGCCATGAATCCTGCCACTGATTTGCGCCTGTTATATGGAATCCGTGGTGAATGAATCTTTATGCCGAATAATGTGGCCATTGGATCACCTATTGTTGTGACGAAAATTATGACAGCCAGTATGGGCGTGGAATGCACAATACCCATTGCGATGAGTATACCTGCCGCGAACCATATGGCACCCATTCCAAGGGGGGAAGATTCCCTTTCAAGGCTGAAAAGTGTTTTTGCTATGCTGCCCACAGGGAAAAGTGCGTAGTAATTGCCAATTATATAGAAGGGAAAAACAGCCATTGTGATGGCAATTCTTCCGTGTTTCTCGCCCATTATGAGAACGAGGAGAATCATAGCTATTCCTGCCCCAATCTGAACTATGTCCCTTGTTATCTCCCTGCGTTTGTCATTTCCCTTTGATCGGTCGTTTTCAGCCGCATAATGGAGACTTTCTCTGTCCGAAAGAAGGGAAGCTGCAGTGCCAAGACCCACAGCTATGTCGAAAAGTTCCCAGTCTATTGTCTGGACACGCATTGCATAAAGTGTCACACCTATGATAAGGAGAAGCGGCATTACGAGAAAGAATCTTCTGGTGTAGAGCATCCTTGCACTTATGACTGCTATTACGAATACAATTGCAGGCATGAAATTATTGAAGAGCAGAAATACTGCCGTTGAAAATGCCAGACCCACAAGGTAGGCAATCCAGAACTTGCCTGGCCATTTCAGCAGTGTGAATAGAGCAATGGAAATCGCTGAAATCAGTGCAACGAGTTCCAGGAGATTCAGCATGTATCAATGTATATGCATGCTTTTATAATAAAATTTATTCGAGAGAATGGTACCATTAAAGAAGTGCAATGGCACCGGCTATAATGAGCAGAACAAATGGGGCTGCAAACCAGGGACTGCCCAGAGCTATTAGGCCTGCGACTCCTATGACGATCATTATTATCCCCCCATCGTGCTTTCTGGATGAAACCATCAGAGCGCCAAAGAGACCGATCAGACTGAACAGGAGCGTGACATATGCAGGACCTGAAAGGCTTGCAACCCCGCCAAACAACTTTGAAATGTGTTCGAAGGCCAGGGCCAGGCCAGCCATGGCTACACCTACTATACCTCCAATGAACCCGATCCACTGCTCAATTTTCCTCTCGGCCATCTGTTGAGTTAAGTCATATATTATATTATTATTTTCGCCTGCCTGTTCATTGATTATTCTCCATTGGTTTCAAATCTAAAAGTTAAGGTATTGGAACAGGTTATCCCACAATGCAGGTTTTAGCTTCATCATCCAGCCTGAGGACGGATGTAAACGGATATAACGTTTCTGCCATTGTGGAGAGATTGAAGCAGATCGCCCCTGACATTATTTTCCTGACCGAGAAAGATGATATGGCAGGAGAGCTTGGAGCCATGATCAGGAACCATTTGAAAGTTAAGGTCATTGACTGCAGCCAGGACCCTGCCCAGTTTTTGAAGTTTCGGGATGACTTCTTCAGGAAATCCATAACCACACCTGAGGCCGCTGTAAAAAAGAATATGATTGAGCTCATTGATGACACCGTCTACAGCTATCTCTCGAATTACTGGAAAGACTGGGACACGGTGAATTCGGAGGTCACAGATTCTCTGTTCAGAGCAAAACACAAGCTCGTGGAATCTGTGTTCTATGAGCTGGAACAGGGTTTCTGGCATGCACAGAACAGGATCATCGCTGACATGATCACCGCAGGACATCCCACAGAAAGATCAATCATAATATCTGGAGTTGAAAGAAGATACTGGTTGGTTGACAGAATCAAAAGCGTGATGCCTCAGCTTTAAATATGCAATAATAATTTCCATGGGTAAAACCCGACAGAAACGGGTAAAAGCAGTGATGATTTAATGACGATATTTCAGGGAAAAGCTACAAAAAAATTCACAGGCGGCAAGCTTAAAGCCGGAAGAAGCAAGAGAAGGTATGAACTCGGCAGAGAACCCACACTCACAAGAATAGGACCGGAAGCCAGGAAGGTCTTGAGAACAATGGGCGGGAATTCAAAGTCGGTATTGATGAGAGCTGATAAGGCGAATGTCTACAATCCCAAGGACAAAACAACCAAAAGCGTTCCCATAAAAACAGTGAAAGAGAATCCGGCAAATCCCCATTATGTCCAGAGAAACATCATGTCCAGAGGTTCTGTTATACAGACTGAACTTGGAGATGCCAGAGTGACGTCCAGGCCTGGCCAGGACGGGGTAGTTAACGCTGTTCTTCTATGACCCTGACCCTTTACAGCCACTATTTCAACCCAAGATCCAGCAGAAGGCTGGGAAGAAGAGTAAATCTTGAAGCAGCCAGAAATTTTACTGACGGTAAACTTGAAGATATATTGAAATCCATGAATATACGATATGAGGTTCGTGATGCCAGGTATCCACGTGTACCATGGGAAAAATCAAGGATTTACACTGTGGAAGCCAGTGTAAAAAAATCAACTCTTCTTAGCCTTATTGAAAGGAAGCTCTCCTGATTTCTTTCGTTTTTTATAGGTGTAGTACTGAAGGGGATGCTTCAGCCAGTCTCTGTGGCATATGGGATCTTCCCCCCAGTAGCAGAGGTGATTTGACCTTAGCACAGTGCATTTCGGCGGAGAGTATTCTGTGCTTGAAATTTCTCCTGTTACATGGTTAACCTGATACGTGGTCAGGCGCTCGTTAAAATCTGGAGCAGTTTTGAACAAACCTATGATCCCTTCATTATTCATTCCTATCTTATGCAGGAAGCTTACAAGGGTGAATCTTGCCATATGTGGAAGATTGACACCGTCTCGCATCTGGGTGATATATTCCTTAATGCAGGGCGGAAACAGGCTGGCATCAACTTCACCCAGGTCTATGGACTTCTTAATGCCTGATTTCTGGAAAATGTCAATTATCTCATCAATGGTATCACTTACAGGCGCAGTTATTGAGTAACTTTCCTCATCGGAAAGACCGTTGAATATCGAAGACAGTTTCCTGACGAATGCTTCCCTCACGATTTTTGCAGCTACCTCCCTGTCACAGTTTACAATTCCATGCCTCAGACTCTGGTAAATGAGGCGGTATTTATAGCCACTCAGCCGGGATGTCAGATCAACGAATTGTCCAGCTCCAATCTTGTAGAGGCCAGTCAGTTCGTCATATTCCATGGCTACGCCATACCTCTCTGCGTAGTTCGGAACAAACTCGCTGGAGATTGCCCTGCTCATCAGAAAACTTTCCAGCAGGTCACGGGCATGGTTCAGTACCCTTGACGTCAGGATAGGTTCCCCAATTCTTCTGAGGACCCAGAGAGTCAGAGGAAGGCATCTCAGGTCTTCTGCAGATGTTATTTCCCTTGATTCCTGATCAT
>JAVYSG010000016.1:0-10411 GCA_038729325.1 Thermoplasmataceae archaeon
TATTCCGTCAGCAGGCTTCATAAAGCTTAACAGTGACTTCTCAGGCTTCTACAGGACAGTTTATGACAGCAATCTACTGGCGCATATCTCTGCAGTCAGGGGCAGACTGTCAGGTCATGATCTCTGGGGTCTATCGAATGATCTCTATGCCGCGCTGCAGTCCGGCCGTATACCATATGGTGATTATATGGACGGGATCATGTCAATCTGGGACACTGTTAATCCGCTGGTACTTCAGGAGATCAACAGCGAGATATACTCAATTCTCCTGGTAAAACCACAAAGCAGGTCAGTCAGAGAGGTTGCTCTGAAGTTTACCTCCATGCACCTTGAACGGATGGGAGAAAAAAAGCCCGGTGAGGAGATCAACATTTCCATAGCACGATCTGCACTGTCAATGACTCTGTCGCTTGTTGATGACAAATTTGCAGCAGGTATGGCGGAAAAATTCGGGAGTTACTTCAGCCTTGATCCTGACATAAGGCAGGTTGTGGCCATAAGCTATGCCAGAATCAGGGGTGATTTTGATTCCATGCATGAAACACTGGCAAAATGCGTAACAGATGAGGACCGGACAAAGATAATAGGCGCGATGGGCTGGCTCGGGAGACCGGAGGCACTGGGCAGGGCACTTGATCTCATTAAGAACGGCCAGGTTAAAAAACAGGATACGGGCCGATTCTACATTTCTGCATCCTACTGCCCGGATTCAAGGGAATTCCTCCTGACTAACTTTGATTTCATGGTTCGCCAGCTCAAGGAAGTTTTCGTGGGATCCAGGACCCCTTCAAGGACCATAGAGGCAACGGTGCCACTCATTGGAATTGGCAGGGAAGCCGAAATCAGGCACCTTCTGCAGGGCTATGCATCTCCAGATCTCCAGACCGGAGTGAAGAAATCACTTGAGGGACTGTCGGTGAACATAAGGATGGCAAAAACCATCCCTTAGGGATCAGAAAGCCTTGCTTATGTTTACTCCATCAACCATAACGTAGGGCATCGTTGAAGCGTATATTTCCTCCCACCATTTCACCCTTTTTCTTTCCCTGGATATGGCACTTACGTTGCGCAGAATGCCAGGAACCGAATCACTGATTCTTATGCCAGAGACGGTGCCCTGTATCTCCCCATCCCTGACGAGAAAAACCCCATCCCTTGGAACAGTTGAAAAAACACCGTTCCTGTAATCCTGGAATCTCGTATACCATGCGTTATTTATGAGCAATCCACTATCCAGATTCTCAAGCATGTTTTCAAAGTGGGTTTTCCCTGCTTCGAGGCTCAGCTGCCATGCTCTGGGAGATATTATTCCTGCATTGCCGGTGGTCCTGGCTCCAGCCCTTGAGGCTGTGGATGTGGAATGAAGGTAGCTCTGGAGTTTCCCATGGCCAATGATCTGGAGCCTTGAGGTGGGAGTTCCCTCATCGTCGCATATCCTTGATCCCACGCCGCTGTAGTCTGTGGGATCATCGTACAGGTTAAATTCCTCTGATGAAACTTCCTGACCAAGCATCCCTGCAAAGCAGCTGAGTCCGGTTTCCACCGCATAATATGACAGGAATCCTGAACCATATGAAAGTATATTTCCCATAACGTATGGAGAAAGAATTACCCTGAATTTTCCAGGATTAATTTCGGACATCTTGCTGGCGGCAGATGCTGTGGAGGCAGCCTCGGCACCCATTTCCTCAAAGGACCTGGCCGTAGGCGATGTACGGAACCCGAAGTGCAGAGCCTCCTGGCCTGTAAATGTGCCCCTGAATGCCCTGATAACGCCCTCCAGTCCGCCAGTACTGAAATGGCATTCATTGTAGCTTGTCTTTACGGTGATTTCAGAGTTCCTGTTGTATATGAGGCCTGCAGCCCTATCCGCACCGGCTGCAAGCGATCCGTTAACCATTGCATCCTGGAGGTCCTGAAGATCAACAGACTGGAAATGTGAGGTCATACCATTGCCATATGCCTGGTGATCCCTGTTGATGGAGACAAATGAATTGTTTTCGGGGGTCCTTGATGCAACTTCATTCAGCCTGGCCACAGCCTGATCCACAGAGGCAGGATCCTTTATCACAGTTGAAACAGTCCTGCCGTTCTTTGATGCGAAGACGGACAGATTTTCCTCGTCCCAGTAATTGTGAAGGTCAGTAGTGCTGGCAGAAAACCTGATCTGTTCAACATTCTCGCTTGCAAACTCCAGTGCGATCTCCTGAAATCCCTCATGCTGGAGTCTCCTGAAAACCTCATCAACAAGATCCGCTGTCACTGTATATACACCCCCCTGAGCCTCATATGAGGTCCCCCCATCCAGACATCCACGCCCTGCTCAGGATCTCCTTTCCCGCACATCCCTGCGCTGAACTCCAGATCTCTGCCCACAGCATCCACCGCACTGTAAAAATTGATTGTGGTTGTTTCCAGGACTGGCCTTCTAACCCTTCCTGAGAGATCGCCGTTTGTGATGAGATATGCCTCCTTTCCGACATATTTCTCGTTGAATCTGATATCATCAATGTTCCATTCAGTGAAGGATTTAATGTAAATACCCTTCCTGACTCCTTCAAAGAGCTCTTCAAACCTGTAATCTCCAGGTTCAATGTATGTAGTGCTCATTCTGGCAAGAGGCTCCATGTCCCATGACGACGATCTCCCTCCGGCATTGGAATCCCTGCCCAGCATGGATGCGCTTTCCCTGTTAAGGATAAATTCATCGGTGTATCCTTTTCTGTACAGGTATCGTTTCCTGGAAGGGACGCCTTCATCATCATACCTGTAGTACCCAAAGCTTCCCTGTATGGTTGGATCGTCTATGACACTCACGCTTTCAGATCCTATTCTGAAGGGGAACTTCTTACCGGTCAGGAATGATTCACCTGCAAGTGCCCCTTCCCTGCCAACTATCCTGTCATATTCAGTCGGGTGGCCGCAGGATTCATGTGCAACTATACCGGAAATTTCGGGCCCCACTATAATATCGAACTTTCCGGGTGAAGGTCTAGGGGCAGATGCGCTTTCATGAAGATCCCTGACATCACTGGCAATTCTTTCTTCCAGGTTCAGGGAATCGAGATACTCATATCCTGAAGATGATCCATATTCCTTTGTTGACTGTTCAAATTCGCCGTTCTCGATGACTCCAACCATGTAGAAGTAATACAGTCTGGCCACATCCCCGCTGATATCGGTTCCCACTGAATTCACATAGTGCTGTTTAACGCGTTTGTCATGTATGACATTTAACCTGACATCAGCACCTGCAGCTTTCATCATGGAATCGTAATCCCTGGCAAGTGTAACCCTGTCCTCCACCGACATGTCCTCAATGGGTTTTCTCTGGTTAACCTTCCATGAATCCTTTATGGCTTTTCCCTCCCAGATTGACGATTTGCCAGGTTTCATTGAAGTTTTCACGGCATGATCAATGGCTTCCTTCAGGCGCCCCCAGTCCTCCCTGTCACTGTAAGCCATTGCGATACTGTTGTTTACCACCCTGACAGCATATCCACTTTCCCTTTCGAAGTCCATTCCTTCAAATTCAGAGTTCCTGTAGGAAAGTTCGTTGGAGAGTATCTCTGCATACCGTGCTTCAGAATACCTGGAGCTTCTTGAGGCATACTCAAGTGCCCTGTCTATGAGTTCTCCACCCATCACTGCTTCGCCTTGTCCTTCTTTAGGAGGTTCTCATAGGTCTCGAATATCTTTGCCATACATTTGCCAAAGTTCCAGTCGTAATCGCTCACGGACATCTTCAGGCTGCCGGCAAAAAGTTTCGTTCTCACAGAATACTTAATCCTTCCCTCGGAATGATATTTTGCAACATGAATGTTGAAGGTACCGCTCTTTGCTCCGGATATTTTTCCGAGCTTGCCCAGAAACTTTCCAGCCTCGAAATATATGATATCATAAAGATCATCATCATATGGCCCCAGTCCTGAGACCTGCACCAGGACCCCTGCCCTGCTCCTGCCCACATCAATTGCGTTTATAATGTCAAATACATCAGTAACCCCAACGATCCTGTCCGAACCGTCAACAACAGGAACCGCATGAAGGCGGTTAGACACCATTGTGGAAGCAAGCTCTTCCAGAGATGCTGTCGGTTTTACAGACAAGGGCTGCGACATCATTGAGGCGACCTTTATATCATTCTTCTCAGGGTTGCTGACCCAATCCCTTCTTCCATGGCTTTCCCTGCTTGGCATTATTGCGTCACCACTCAGCTCCTCTATCCGCAGTATGCCGGTAAGTTTTCCGCTCCCGTCGGTAACCGGAATTTCAGTTTCGTCCAGTCCTCTGATCTTTTCTATGGCCTGCTCCAGGTTCTCATCCTCGCGGGCTGTTATTGGGTCATCAGTCATAATCTCTGAAACCCTAAGCTGTCCGGCTCCAACAATTGAAGAAATATTTTTAAGGATATCAGTCCTGGACAGGAGACCAACCAGAAACCCGCCCTGAACCACTGGTATTGCCGGGACCCCGGATTCTCTGAAAAGCCTTATGGCAGAGTTGATACTTTCTCCCGGTCCCAGTTTCGGGGTCTTTATCATGACAGTCTCAACCTTTGAGGCTGGAAATATGCTTCTCCTGCGCAGGATTTCCCTGTAGCTCAACATGCCAAGATACCTCTTTCCTGAGAGTACGGGAACCTGGTGCACACCTGTCTCCCTCATCCTTGACATGGCTTCTCCAACGCTTTCAGTGTTGCTCACGGTTACAAGATCCCTGGTGATCATTATGTCACTGACTTTCATATCATGCACCTGTATAGTGTATCCTCAATTCCTTTATTAGATCACTTACTTCCTGCCGGACATTCTTTCCGGACAGGGCAAGGTTTATGAGTTCGGCAACACGTCCCATATCGCTGAATCCCATCCTGCTGATCTCGGAGGTTCCTATTCTCCCCTCCCTGTCAATAATTATTCCATTTTCCTCAAGCATTTGGGATGCTGATTCGAAGTTCATCCCCCTGCTTCGGAAATAATTGATATCAAGTGCAATCTGGTGTGTCTCAGAGTACCAGGGTGAAAATTTAACTCCCACACCACTGTCATGGAGTTCCCTGCCAAGGTGCACAGAATTTTTAACAACGCTTGCTGCATAGTCTCTCCCGTATTCTGTCATTTCCTCAAGCGCAACACCAAGGGCTGCAATCCTGGATGGATGGTAATTGTCCATGGTTCTCCATGTAATATTCTTCCTTATCCTGCTGAAGATGTCTTCGTTGTTTGTCAGTATGATGCCGCCCTGTGGACCGAAGAATGACTTGTGTGTGGATCCAAAGAGCAGGTCACAGTATTCCAGTGCATCTTTCTGGAAGGCTTTCCCGGCAATCAGGCCCATAACATGGGAACCATCGTATGCCAGGTACGAGTTATACGCATCGCACATTTCTCTCAGTGGCTTCAGGTCGTAGTGCTTCAGGAAGAATGACTGGCCAAGAAGAACAAGTGAGGGACTTGATGCCTTCATGGCTCTTTCCAGTTTCTGAAGGTTTATTTCCTGGGACGCCGCGTCATAAGGGATCTCATAGTTCTGGAAGCCGAACATCTGCGGAAGGTATCCATTCTGATAGCCGGTGTAACCGCCATCCTTCTCGGCTATTGACATCATATTCTCCCTCTTGCTCATCAGGGAGAGAATAACCATCTCGGCAGCAATATGCCCTCCCAGAGGTCTCACTTCAGCAAATTTTGATCCATAAAGTGAGGCTGCCAGCTTTTCGGTTTCATGCAGTATCTCATCCGTATACCTGGTTCCACCGTATGCATCTCCCTTGCTTGGATCAAGCACAAGCGAATAACGGGACGCAAGATCCGAGGAAAGTGCTTCCCGGGCATTGGCGCTCATAATGTTTTCAGACGCCTGGAGATTCAACGATTCTGACCTGTACTTTTCATGCTTCTTTACAAGCTTCAGGATTTCACTCATAATACAAACCTTCCCTGCCATGTCAAGGCAGTGTGCTCCAATCAATGCATATCCGGGTATTTAATCTTGACACCTGATGGTTGCCACCTTTCCGTAGACCTTAATCCCATGAAAATCTTCCTCTGGCCATAAAACTGGTGAAGATCGGTAGCACTAAGATCGGCATCATATCTGGCAAGTATCATTTTTTCCAGTGCAAATGGCAGGTTTATAACTCAGGAGATCAGATATGTTTCGTGAAGTCAGAAATTGATAAACGTTGAACCCTATGAAATGAAATGCACAGAATCATGTGATCAACATATATTTCAATGTAACCGCAATAGCAAGTATGATGAAGCTGAATGTCCGGATACTGGTGGCATCATACAGGCGTTCAGATGTGGCCATGGAGATTTACGGCAGGACTGATGAAGGAAAATCTGTAACTGCACTTTACTTTGGTTTCCAGCCTTATTTCGATCTGGTAAACCCAGCTGAATCTTGCCTGCTGAAATACAGGAATGATGATCAGTATGTCAGGGAGGAGGAAAAGAGGCTCTGGGTATCCGGATCAGACCAGAGGGTCATCAGGATATATGTTAAATCTCCGTGGCTGGTGCCGCAGCTCAGGGAGAAGTGTCCGGAAGTTCAGGTGCTTGCAGCCGACATACCCTTCCATCACCGTTTCATCTATGATAAGGACCTGGGATCATGCGTGGAAATAGAGGGACAGGAGTTGCCGGAGGAGAGGCAGAATTACACCACGGATTATATACTGCGCATCGAAAGTATGAGGAACGTGCCAGAATTCAACCCTCCCCTGAAGATAATGAGTTTTGACATTGAAAATGCCATTCAGAAAAATTCAGATGAGGAATACGGGCAGATTTTTGTCATAGGATATTCCATGACGGACGGGAAAACCACTGAAAAGGGGGCAATCTCCGGAAAGGAACGCGATATTCTCAGAGACTTTGTGAAGCTGGTGAACAGCAAGGACCCAGATCTGCTTACCGGTTACAACATAGATGGCTACGATCTTCCTGTCCTGAAATACAGGATGGAAAGGGCAGGCGTGAGATTCGGCATAGGCAGGGATCATCAGTCTCCTCATAGGGTGCAGGGGCAATACTGGCGCCTTCATGGGCGTATTATATCGGATACATGGTGGGGCGTAAAGAAGGTTCTTCATCCAAAGCATGAAAGCCTCAACTATGTCGCAAGGGAACTGCTTGGGGAAGGCAAGGATAACATCAACAGGCTGAAGATTGAGGAAGAATGGGCAACAAGGCCTGATGAGGTAACCCAATACTGCATAAAGGATGCAGACCTGACACTGAGGATTTTCCAGAAGATACGCATAGTGGACAGGAACATGTTCATGAGCACTGTTGCCAAGCTCCCGCTTGATGACGTTACAAACGGCGGGACAAGTAATTACGTGGATTCACTTCTCATAAGGAAAGCCGACAGGGCCGGCATAGGCGTTCCAATGACGAAGCACAACTACAAGGATGCCCCAATAGTGGGAGGGTATGTGCACAGCATTGGTGCAGGCATTTATGATTACGTTGTTGTGCTTGATTTCAAGAGCATGTATCCGTCAATGATCATGAAATACAATATCTGCTTCACAACATTTGATCCATCAGGCGAGATAGTTGCTCCGAACGGAGTTCACTTCCTGTCAAGGGAAAGGAGAGAAGGTATTGTCCCGGGCCTGCTGAAGGAGCTTATGGATCAGAGGGATGCAGTGAAGAGGCGGATGAAGACAGCCAGTCCAGGTGAAAGGGAATACCTTGATGGAGTCCAGGGCGCAATAAAGATACTTATGAACACATTTTACGGTGTTCTTGCCTCATCATTCTACAGATTTACAAATCTGGATATAGGTGGCGCCGTCACTGCATTTGCCCGCAAAACAATCACGTCCCTGATCGAAAAGCTCAAAAGCGAGAATTACCGGGTCATATATGGGGACACGGACAGTATATTCATAGAATCTGGCGCAACAAGTGACAGAGAGGCGGTAAAGGTAGGACTTGAGCTCAGTGAGAGGGTTTCAAGGGATGAGGGAGTCACGGTTGAATTTGAAAAGGTCATGGACCCGCTGTTCTCTCATGGTGCAAAGAAACGTTATGCCGGGAAGATCATTTATCCGGAATCCCAGAAGGGTGAGATACTGGTTCGCGGATACGAGGTGAGGCGCACCGACTCCTTCGATCTGCAGAGCGAAGCCCTATCACATGTTTTTGATCTGGTGCTTGACCGTAACATAGAGGGAGCTGTGGCATACAAGAGGGAAATAGTGGACAAAATCAGGAAAGGGGACAGTTCCATAGATATAGAAAGTCTGGTCATATCCCGTACAGTTAAGGAATTCAGAAGTTACAAGGAGGAAAAATCACTTGCCAATGTCCGGATTGCAAGGAAACTCATGGAAAGGGGAGAGACATTCATACCCGGTATGAAGGTTTCATGGATAGTGACAAACAGCAGGAAATCACCGCAGGAAGTCGAACCTTATATTGACGGTTCTGAATTTCAGGGCAAACCCGACTGGGATTATTACGCAAAAAGAGTGGAGGAAACGCTTGACAGGGTCCTGGAGGGAATAGCGGAGGATTATGTGTCAGCGGAGAGCCAGCTAAACCTGCTGAATTTCGGAGCTATCAGAGAAAAGGCAGCAGGTAAGGAAACCCGGCAGGTTGATGCCACAGAGGACAGCAAAAAGCAGACCAGCCTCTTTGAGTTCTGAATGCGGGAGTACGCTGAATTAAAGTTCAGAGATACTCCTTAATGTTTACAACATGTTCAGGTTTCCCGTCAAGATACTTCCTCACGTTTACACATGCCCTCATGAGGGCGGTGGACATTGATTCCTGAGATATACCCGCAACATGTGGGGTGAGCACTGAATTTTCTGGAAGCGGGAGATCAATATTCGGTTCATTCCACCAGACATCGGAAAGAAACATTATTCCTGGATTCTCCCTGAGGAATGCAATCATATCCTCCCTTGCAACGATATCTGCCCTTGCAATGTTGACAATAATGGTCCCCCGGAATTTTTGCAGAAGCCTCTTATCAACAAAATTTCTTGTGGCAGAAGTCAGCGGGAGTGCTATGATAACAACAGAAGAACCGGACATGATCTCCTCAGGACTGTCCGCATACCTGTCAACAAATCCGTCATTCTTCCTGCTTCGTGTGTAGGCCAGCACCTTCATGCCCAGGCTTCTGGCAATTCTGGCACAGCTCTGTCCTATCCCGCCGTATCCCAGTATTCCAAGGGTTTCGCCATAAAGGGTATGCACAAGGTCTTTCCTGTATGTGCCGGACCTGATTTCACTGCTGAAACGGCATATCCTGTTTGTGCTGGAAAGGATAAGGGCAAAGGCATGCTGTGCCACAGAATCGGAAAAAGCCCCTGCATTGCTGCAGAATTCAACCCTGTCAGAGAAGTCCCTGAAATTAATGTGGTCCACACCGGCAGATACAGTCTGCACAAGTTTCAGGTCAGCCGTCGGGACAAAATCCCTCATGCCTATCTGAATATCCGCACCTTCCGGGTTCTTCACATCAACCGGTATACCAGCTTCGGCAGAGCATTTTTCAGCTATATCTTTGCCAACGTCAAGCATTATTGTGGCTCTCATCTATGATGAATCAGGCAGTGCTTAATTCCTTTTTCGGAGACGGTCAGATAATCATGCTTTATGTGACGTATTTTAAGGTATATTAAGGGATGATCCCACCATCCCGGAAAATCATCTCCTGAAGGCAAGCTTCGCAGCAAGCTGGAACATGGATATTGTATGCAGCCATACCCTTCCGGGGCCTTTCATATCTGCGAAGAAGAGCCCCTCCCCCTCCATTCCTCCCAGTATCATGGTCTTAAGACCACCAATTCTGCCAACGTTGTACTGGACCGATTCATCAAAAGCAAGCACGTGGCTTAATTCTGCCTGTATCTCCTCGCCTTCCCTGAGATTCATCTCCACCACATGTCCATGCCCGTGCAGCATCACGGATCCTGTCCCACTGAACTTCTCAAGGAAGAGACCCTCTCCTCCCAGTATGCCCTGCCAGATACCTGCAAATTTAGTTGAATAGCTGACTGTTGAATCCATGCAGAGGAAAGCATTAAATTCAGCTATTATGGCATTCCCAGTGAGATCAATCTTCAGTATTTTTCCAGGAAGGAAACCCGCAGACCTGAGTTCACCCGGTCCGTCAACCTTCAGCAGAAAAACCGCAGATCCTGCAAGCATGTGTGAGAACGCTCCTCTGAGCCCGCCACTCCTTACATCGAGTTTTGCCGACGGGCTCTTGGATATGAGGTGTCCCGGCTCTATAAGTACCGAATCTCCTTCATTCAGTGTTGTTTCAAGATACTGCACTTCGTTTCCCACTATGTTATACTGTGTCATCTCTGCTATAATTTATTGACAAATTTAAATTTTTTTTACTGAAACATCATTATGAATCCCGGAGCAGC
>JAVYSG010000016.1:10511-23297 GCA_038729325.1 Thermoplasmataceae archaeon
CAGGCGTTTCTCCCTTTCCGTCAGTGATTATCAAAATAGGCCATGTGTTACCCTCGTCAGAAAGCTTTGAAAGAACAGCATTGAAATCTGTCCCTCCAATTCCTCTCCTTATGAACTGGAATTCCTCATGCGATCCGGAGCCGGAAAACAGTTCATCATAAAGTATATCTGTATCAAACTGTAAGAGCCTGATCTCTTCCTCTGGCTGCAGGCCTTCCAGTAAATATTCAGTGTCTGAGAAGAATGCCTCCGCCATTTCAGTATCCACGGACGCAGAAACGTCAATGGCCACAACGGCCTTCAGGCATCTCCTTCCTCTTCCAGGGAGATAGATGCCAGCATCCAGGTATTTTCTGCTGAATCTGAATGAGTTCACTGCAGATTTGTCTGGTTCCATGTAAGGTTCAAGTATCCTTCTCAAAGAAATATGCTGTATTTCATCGCCCCTGATGCGTATTTCTGCAGGGACTGAGTTTTTGCCGGCAAGAATGGCAGTTATCCTGGCACCGGCAACTATCTCGCGCATCCTCGCTGAATACATTCCTCCTCCGGCATCGGATCCCAGGCCCTCTGACATGCTCAGCAGAATAAGAGACCTGTTTATCCTTTTAGCCGCTGAGATACGATCAGCAAGTGTTTCACGGGTTGGCGAATCAACAGGCGAAGGCAGAAAATTGAAGAGACCGGCATCAGCAATTCCAGCATCAGCAGAAAGTGCAGAATAAATCTCCTCTGCAGATTTCCCATTCATGGCCCTAACATAAAGCACTCCAGAAATACCGTCTGTAAGCCCCGCCTCGGAAAGAATACCATCCACTGCAATATCAGCTGAGACTGACCACAGATCACGGTTTCTCAACCCTCTCCGCTGTCCATGATTAAGTGCCACATGCATAACCAATCTGGCGAGCTGGAATCTGGCTTCAACAAGCGGCACGGAATCAAGGTATGCCTCGCTGTAATGCACTGTGCCATTGTATATGGAAAATCTATCCGTGCTGCTGTCTGGAATGAACTCCATGGATGAAACAATGGAGCCGAGGAAGGGGAACCTCAGCAGGAGGCTCCTTCTTATGGATGCAAGTTTTCCTTCAGGATTCTGCACCGGAAACACCCATTATCTCCCTGAACCTGCCCATATTGGAGGCAAGGAACTCATTGGAAACAAGCAGTTTCCTTTCCACGGCATTCCTGATCAGGCTGAATCCAAGCGCTGCATATTCATCCTTCATCTGAAGCAATGCCTTCAGGCACCCTGTGATCTTCCCACTGTCCTGGGAGGCTACTCTGGCCAGGCTGCCTGCCAGCAGGTACCATAGCGAAGCATCGTGATTGCCTCTGATCCATTCATAGTCTCCGTCTATGATTTTCAGTGGATCAGGCATCTCCGCAGCAAGTTTGAGGTAATGAAGGAACTCAAGTCCGTTCTCTTCCCCTATCATGCCCATTATTGCAGTGTCGCGAATTTCCCCTTCGAGGTTCCTGAGTGCATAGTTAACTCCTGTTGACCATATCCTGGGAGTGAGGGGATAGCTGTTCTCCTGCCTGAACAGCCAGGGTTTCTGGTCATTGTGCTCCATGTAGGTCACGAATGAAATAATCCTGTCATCAACAGAATTGGCAATGGCCCATTGTGTCCAGTCTTCCACATCTGGTATCAGCTCATAGTGCCCTCCGGTAAATCTGCTGTAAAGCCCTGACGGCATGGCATTTGAAATGCTCCTGTGTGAGGGCAGGTTTGATGATCCCACGAAATATCTCCATCCTTCAGGTACCGTATAATCCTCGATCATTCCATCATTTATCAGCTGGAAAACCAGCCCCTGGGTCGAAGTTCTCGCGTGGGTGATTTCATCCAGGAACCAGATACCTCTGCCGTTCCGCGGAAAGCGGGCGTACTTTACGAATTCCATCCCTCTCTCTGTACGGACGGGTATGCCAAGAAAATCTGTCTCTTCATAATAGTTGAGCCTCAGGTCAAGTATGCTCATTCCAAGGCCAGCGGCAGTGTCCCTGACAATCTGGGATTTTCCAATTCCCGGAGCCCCCCACACCATAACCGGCAGCCTGCCCCTTACGGCAACCTCAGACAGAATGGATTTCAGCTGGGAAGGCTTGACCTTCTTCATCAGTGTCTGTCAATATACTTTCATATAAAAGTCATATGTAAACTGTTACAAGAACGTTTTAACTGAGAATTGCATGTGATCCTGTGTTTGATGTAATAGTGACCGGTGCAGGGCCAGCGGGATCCTATGCCGCTTTCAGACTTGCGTCAATGGGATACAGCGTTCTCAATCTAGAGGAGCACAGCGAGATAGGTAGACCCGTTGAATGTACAGGCGTCGTTACATCCCGGGTTTTCGATTACGTGAAGAGCAGTGCAGTTGCGAACAGGGTGCGGGGTGCAAATGTCTTCTTCCCCGGAAATCGGGTAATGCACATTGAGAAGTCTGAAGAGACCACGGTAATATACAGGGATTCCTTCGACAGGGACGTCTCTGCCATGGCTATTTCTGCCGGAGCGGATGTGAGGCTTTCTTCACGAGTTACTGAAGTGAAGGTTGCGGATGATTCCGTTCACGTGAAATACAGACAGAGTGGGAACATCACTGATGCGATTTCTTCTGTGGTAATCGGCGCCGATGGTGCGAACAGTGTGGTACGAAAATCTCTATACGGGTCGCGACCGGCAAGGATTGTTTCAACATATCAGGTGGATTCCGCGGTCAGGCTCCCTGATCAGGACAGTGTGAATGTTTACCTGGGAAGCGAGAGTTCCCACGGTTTCTTTGCCTGGGCAGTACCAACAGGAGATATAACGAGAATCGGTCTTGGAACCATAGGCCCTGGCGCAAGAGATCTTTTTGCAGGGCTCCAGAAAAAGTTTCCTGGAGGACGGATTCTTTCGGTAACAGGTGGACCAATACCAATAGCATATCTTTCAAGGACATCCGGGCAGAGAAGCCTGCTGGTTGGGGATGCTGCCGGCATAGTGAAACCGCTGACCGGGGGCGGAATATATACCGGCATAGTATCTGCGTATTATGCCGCAAATGCAATAAATGAAGCTTTCCAGAACCAGGATTTCAGTGCAGGTTTTCTGTCAAGGTATGAGAAATACTGGAAATCCCAGCTGGGACGGGAACTGTGGGTGGATGGCATAGTGCAGCGGATTTTTGCGGGCCTGAGCGATTCATCGCTATCACGCATTTACAGAATGCTTTCCTCTCCCGGCATCGTGAAGATGATAAACAGTATGGGAGATATAGACTACCCCTCACGACTGGTCATCAGGATGATCCTCAGGCATCCGGCAATTCTGATGAATTTCTTTCGGAACAGGTCTGCGGCAGGTGCCGCGGACGCGTGATGGCAATATTGCCACTGGACAGTGGTCCCATGGGGTTCCCCAAAAACGTTATATCACCATGAAATAACTGGTGCTGTCCCATGGAGAAGAAATTTTTCTACATGCTGATGCTTCTTCTGGTCACATTCTTCTGGGGTGTGACTTTTCCAATAATAAAGACAGCTCTGCAGTATATGAGTGCAGATGCATTTCTTGCATTCAGGTTTCTGATAGCGACAGCACTAATGGGCATTCTGGTGCGGAAAGGGGGTGATTTCCGGAAGAGGCGCAACATCATAACAGGTTTCACTGCAGGCTTTCTCCTCTTTCTGGGATACTATTTCCAGACCATTGGGCTTGTGTACACAAGTGCTGCAGCATCGGGCATTATAACCGGGATTTATGTGGTAATTCTACCGCTCATCTCCTTCCTGTTCCTTCACAATAAAGTATCGCGGATGGATGTCTACGCCTCGGTCATCGCCTTCGGAGGACTCATAATAATGTCTGCCGGATCATCGGCTGGATTCGGCAACAGGCTGGGTGATCTCCTCACTCTGATATGTGGAGTTGCCTATGCAGTGCAGATAGCATACGTATCCAAATATTCAGGGAGCCTCAATTCGTATACATTCACTTTCTACCAGATTCTCGCTGTCACAGTATTCTCATTCGCTGCAATTCCAGTATCTCCTGGTGGTATTGGGACCATCAACAGTTATGTGATCTTTGCGCTTGTTTTCACAGCAATATTCGGCAGCATATTTGCATATTATATTTCAACAATTGCACTTATATATGTAGATCCAGCCGCGGCCGGTGTTATCTATGTGGGAGAGCCGGTGTTTGCGGCACTCTCATCCGTTATAATTGCACATGAGGTTCTGGGCATATCGGTGATAATAGGCGGAGCAGTCATGGTAGCCGCAATGTTTTTGACATCAATAGATAAATACATGAAGGCGAAGCGCACACCTGCGGGTCAGTCCTGATCGACTTCAGGTTTTTCCCTGATACCCCTGTGAACCTTCACAGCAACGCCTTTTCTGTAATGGCCCATTTCGGGACCTGAGACAGTGGATTTTCCAACAGCCACCAGGTTATCTCTGTCATCAACAACAAGAACCTCGTTGCCGGCAATGATAGATGAATCGAATTTTTTCACGAATTTGAAGAATACGTTGTATCCCTGTGCATTGAACTCAGCGCTGTCGTCTGTCACAACGATCCTGTTCATGAGTCCCGGTGAAAGGCCATGCAGTATTTCAGCACCAGAAATTCCAAGGGTGAAGAAACCGTCATGTGCCCTCAGTGTTGCCAGAAGCTGCCCGTTAAGAAGGACGCTCCTCAACCTGCCTGTTGACCTGGAAACTCTCACTTCGCATTCATCTGAAAAAAGTTTCCTCCCTGTTCCTGATCCGAACTGAAAATCAGCAACCATCCGGACTCTTTCCAGTCTGAAGTTCCTTGTTACTGCTTCCACGCCATCGACCTGTCTGCCATCTTCAGGCAGTTCCGCGGCAGCCGCAATGGAATCCGGCCTCACAAATCCGCTGGATATCATCTGCTGAAATGGATAAGTTTCATCCAGTTCTACCGGGATCACAGTGTTGTTCCAGGGCACAAGGAAACGATCGGTTGTTCTTTCATACATTGATACAAACTCAGCGGAATGTGTCCTTCCCGGATGCCAGTTATCCGGTGAAAGCACCCGGTACTTCCCTTTCTCCGGCGTCATGAGGTATCCAAGATTCCGTTCGATTCTTTTGAAGTATGGCACTCTTTCGCTGTATTCATCGAAGTAGAAGAAAGTGCCCTTCTTGGAGAGATCCTCGAATCTCTCCAGAGTTCCGGAATGATCAAGAAGGCGCAGAAATGCACGGAAAAGATACGGGTGCGATCGCGATCTTGCCTCTACATACTGCCACAACTTCTGCTGGTAAATCTGCTCCCTTATCTCCTCAAGCTCATTGAATATTGCAGAAAGGTTGTGCATGGAAAGCAGCTTGAAGCGTTCTTCAGGAGATGCATTCCTGACCTCTTCCACAGTGTATTTTCCATACAGAGGGCTCCACCTTGGAAATGATCCAATTTTTGAAAAGTCTCTGGATCCATCCTGGAAGAGCATCCGGTTGTCTCTGGCATACTTAACATATGACGCAGAATCGAATACGTCAACACCCAGGAGAACAGCCATTCCCATAAACATTGGGTGGCCTCCACCAAAAAGGTGTACGGGTTTTGAAAAATCAGCATTGATTTTGCTGGAAAGTATGACATCAACGAGATCATCATAGCGGTAGTTTTCAAGTAGCGGGACAACGCCGCCTATGGGGAGATATCCTGCCTGGGATGCGCTCATTAGTTCGGCCGACAGCTTCCTGAGGTCCATATGCAGCGAACCCTGTATCGGCCCTGCAATTATGGTGTCATCAATCGGGGGCAATTCAGCCATTCTCCTGTATGTCTCCATGACAGCTGCCTTTGCCCTATCATGAGAGAAATCAGGTTCGGAGAATATGTCAAGAATTGTGGATACGTCACTGCCTATTTTTCTCTGAAAATCCACTATCTCCAGATTTGAGAATTCCACGTCAGAGTATACATGGCTCTGGAATGTGCCACTATCAGTCATTATTGGGCCGTCGAATCCCAGGAGGGAATGAACACCATATTTCTCTGCTTTTTCCCTAAGTTTAGGATTTCTCCTGATTATGTAGCTGTTTGTTATGAATGCCCTCGCCCCCAGACCGATCATCTCCTGCGTGGTAAGGGTGGGTATATTCGGGTTTACAACCGGAAGAATTGTGGGAGTCTGGATATCTCCATGGGCCGTGGAGAATTTCCCTATTCTTGCCAATCCATCCCTGTGAATGATTTCCAACAATGAACCTCGATCAGGGATGTCATCCGGAATAATAGTAATTTCCAGATTCTCTCTGGGATTTGTCAAGCCTGCTGTCTATCTTGTTTATTCTTGGTCGCTTTGTCGTGGCATCTCTCCGGAATGTTACTCCAACATTTCTGAGGAACATGTTCATCCCGTCTTTCATTGGCATGGGCCCGCGGGAAAATCCTTCCTTTCCAGGAGTGCCATCGAAGACTATCAGGGCATCAGAAATCAGGTCGATGAGATATACATCATGATCAACCACGAAGGCACTTTTCTTATTATTTTCCATCACACGCCTTATGATTCTTGCTGCAGACATCCTGTAGGCACTGTCAAGGTGGGCTGAGGGTTCATCCAGTATATAGAGATCAGCATCAAGGGATAAGGTCAGGGCGATTGAAACTCTCTGCAATTCTCCACCTGAAAGATCGCCTATGTTATTATCAAACAGTGAATCAACCTCAAGGGGCTTCATCACCTCATTCTTGACTGTGGAGCTGTCCATCCTTTCCTTCAGGGCCTGGTACAGCAGTTCAGAGACTGTTCCCTGAAAATCTGACGAGATATACTGGGGCTTGTAAGATATTTTCAGGGTCCTTGAAAGTGATCCTGTGGTTGGTGTCAATTTACCTGCAAGCATTTTGGCAAAAGTTGATTTTCCAAGGGCATTTCTCCCCAGAACGCCGATTACTTCACCGTTGCGGATCAGCCCGTTTTCCACTTTCAGAGTGAAGCCATCAAGTTCCATGGACAGGTCCGACCATGAAGCAATTTCAGATCCCGTGGCTGTCCTTCTGGCAGACTTTTCCTGAAAATCTATGGAATAATTCCTTATTCTGATATTTTCTTCTCTCAGGTAACCTTCAAGGAAGGAATTTATTGCTTTATTGCTGGTTCTTCGTTCCGTAATGATTCCATAGGCACCGGACTGTCCATATACAAGATGAACGCTGTCTGCTATCCAGTCCATAAGGGCGAGATCGTGTTCAACAACCATAACTGTCTTCGTTTTGGCCAGTTCCTGGATGATACCTGCTACCTTGATTCTCTCGGCCACGTCAAGGTAAGACGACATTTCGTCAAAGAGATATATGTCAGCGTCCTTAAGTAATGTGGTGGCAATTGCAAGTTTCTGAAGCTCTCCTCCCGAACATGCCTTAACATCCCTGTCGAGAGACCCCTGCATATCAAGCTGGGATACCACCTCATCGAACCTTTTACCGGGATCATTCCTCTTCAGGATCTCTCCGATTGTCCCATTCACCACTCTTGGAATCAGGTCGACATTCTGATCCTTCAGTACGGCCTTCCTCCTGCCTTCATAAATATCCTGGAAATAGGTCCCCATCAAAGACGTGGCAAAATAACGTATAACACTCTCCCTTGATGCTTCTTCCCGGTATTTTCCGAAGTTTGGCACAAGGAGCCCTGAAAGTATCTTCAATGTCGTTGTCTTGCCCATCCCGTTCTGTCCGAGAATGGCAGTGACCTTGCCCTGCTCCAGTACTGGAAGTGAATAGAGCCTGAATGAATTCAGGCCATACTGGTGAGTAATCTCGGAATTCAGTTCATCCGGCAGCCCAACAATCTTTATCGCGCCGAATGGGCACCGGTGCACACATATACCACACCCAATGCAAAGCGGTTCATTTATAACAGGTTGCTCATCCTGCACTGGAAATTCTATTGTTGGTGTTCCACTGCGTACAGGTGGACAGTAATACTGGCATTCATGGTGGCATCTTTTGGGATGGCACCTCTCCCGATCAAGTACAGCAATCTGCAATTCAGCACCTAGTTCATCTTCCAGTACTCATCAGGAATATCATCATATATCTGGAAGTCCTGGTTTTTCTCAATCTTCGTGGTAACTGTCTTCATATTGGACAGTTCAATGATGCGGTTCACGTTGAGTATCCAGTAATGTATCCTCCACTCCCTTCCGTCATACAGGGTAGTCTCTTCCCTCTCAGTCTGGAGAATGCCAATGTCTTCCATGGTATAGAAAGCGTCCCTGTCCTCAGGCTCAAGCATGTTATCTATAACCCGATCATTATAACCAAAAAAGTTGATCAGATGTTCAGCTGCTTCGAAAGCCTCTTCCGGGCTCATACTCCGGTTTTGCAGGCTGAGTCCTTTGCTTATTGCCACAGACAGTTCATCTATATTTGTGTAATTCCTGTGGTACCCAATACCCTCAATGGGGCGGTCTTCACTGTTTTCCATGTTGGTCTCGTTCCTCTTCATCACGCAAGTAATCCTAATTGTAATTTTATTAATAAGATTATCTGGTAATAAAAAATTCAACAAAATGTCATAAAATTTTATGAAATTATGATTATTTATTCACAAATTAAAGGGTTAATGTGGCAGCAACTATCATGTTGCTCCGTGACCGGATCGGGTAACATAAATATGTTTATTTTATAGGGTACGCAATGTCTACGGGAGTATTTGCATTTCCTGCAAGAAATATGCATAACACTTTTTATTGTGACAACATTGAGAACTTTGAAGTTATAAGCACCGCTGAGATACATGAAAGCAAGGTCATTTCTCTTGGGGTTCTGTACATATCCGGCCGCCCATATTTCCACTATCTTTCTCAGGATATTTCAGTTTTTAACGTGGATGCCAGGATGCAGGACATGCTTCACCGGAGAGAATCTGCCAATCGGGTCCACACAAGGATCATGGCTGTAATAAATACAACACCAGATTCTTTCTATCCAGGTTCCAGGCATATACTTCCGGACAGTGATCTGGACATTATAATTGACCAGAAACCCGACATAATTGATATAGGGGGCGAAAGCACCCGCCCTGGCAGTCTTCCGGTAAGTGCATCTGAGGAAATTGAAAGGATCAGGCCGGTGCTGGATTACGTGACATCAGTTTCTCGCATCCCGGTTTCGCTTGATACAAGACATCCGGAGGTGGCAAATTACTTCAGGGAAAAGATCAGTATATTGAATGACATTGGCGGTTTTTCTGACCGGAAAATGGTCAGTATCGCTGCAGAAAGTGATCTACAGTGCGTTGTTATGCACATGCGCGGTACACCGGAAACAATGCAGAACATGACCCACTACGAAGACATCGTTGCGGAGACGGTAAAAGAACTCCAGGATCGGGCGATTAACCTGATGGACTCAGGAGTTGTGGGGCACAGGATCATTGTGGACCCAGGAATCGGCTTTGCAAAGGATGCGGCTGGGAATCTGGAAATATTGAGGAATATCCGGTCATATAGATTCGGTTTTCCACTTCTTGTGGGAGTTTCCCGAAAGGCGTTCATAGGACATATAACCGGCCGTGACGTCAATGGAAGGCTTCCGGGGACGATTGCCCTGACCGCATATTTTGCTTCTGAGGGGGTGGATATTGTGAGAGTTCACGATGTGGCTGAAAACAGGGACGCAGTGAAAATTATAGAAGCCCTGAAAAATCCCGGATCATAGCCCTTTCCTGCGGCATTCACGGCACACCCCTTTGAGTATGACACTGGCCTGATCTATCAGATTTCCGTCAACGTCTATTGAACGGAGAAGAGAATCCTCATCTATTTCCATATCGTAGATATTTCCGCATACTGTGCAAAGAAAATTGGCATGAAATTTTGTATTGGTCTCAAACCATGTGGTGCCGTTGAGTTCAAGAGATTTCAATGTGCCTGCAGACTGTAGTGCCTTGAGTATATTGTAAACAGTTGCAAGCGTTATGGTTGGCTCATCTTCCTTAATTGCATTGAATATCTTTTCGGCAGTGAAGTGTCCAGGGCTGTGATCTCTGACATAATCTATTACAGTTAACCTCTGCGGTGTTATCTTGAAACTTGATTTCCTAAGTGAATCAACGTAAAACTCTCGTTCCATGATGTGATATTTCTAATTAGTAATTAACATTTGTTTATAATATGTATGCCCTCTGTTGTATGAATTCCTGAATTCCAACCCTGACTCCCAGTGTATCTATTTTATCTGTAATCGCATGACCCGACATGAAGGTTTTCGGGATAACAGCCCCCATGACGGGTTCTGGAAAGACGACGGTCACGCTGGCTTTTCTTTCCAGGCTCAAGAACTCAACAGGTTTCAAAATTGGCCCTGACTACATAGATGGCGGTCTTTCTTCAAAGGTCACCGGGAATCGGACATGGAACATAGATCGCTGGATACAGGGAAAAGCTTATGCCAGCGTACTGGCAGGAGCTGCTTCGAAATATGATTACGGTGTTGTCGAAGGCGTTATGGGACTATACGATTCAGGATCGCCCATAAACCTGAGCACATACTATTACTTCAGGAAGTTTTCAATTCCATATGTCCTCGTCATTGATGTATCCAAGCTTGCGGAATCAGCTTATTACATCGCAAAATCATTCATAACGCCTCTCACACTGGGCGTGGTAATAAACAGATATGGATCGGAAAAACATCTTCAAATGGTTTCTAAACCATTTTCTGATCATGGGGTACCTATTATAGGTGCAATACCGCGTGACAGCCGCTTCACTGTTCCGGAGAGGCACCTGGGGTTACATACCGGACAGGAGGTTGAGGATATCAGAGAAAGAGCTTCTCTAGTATCCAACTATCTGGATATGAAATTCCTTGATAATCTGCCTGAAAGGAAATTTCAACAGCCCGTGGATCCTGCGAACCCGGGTGGTGCAGGGGAGATATGGATCGCTCTTGACAGAGCATTCAACTTCTATTACGCGGATTCCCTGTGGGCACTGGAAAGAATTGGCAGTGTACATTATTTCTCTCCCGTATCCGGGGAACGTCCCGAAGATCCAGACCTGGTTTATTTTGGTGGCGGGTACCCGGAACTTTATGCGCCGGAACTTTCAGCCAATCATGCACTTCGCAGAATGATCAGCGATTATTCGGAATCCGGAGGGAATATAATTGCTGAATGTGGAGGTCTTATGTATCTGGAGAAAGAAATGGATACAGGATCTGGCGTCTACCCCATGGGCGGCGTATTCGGTGGAACGGTGAAGCAGAATGACAAGCTGACCCTCAGCTATACGCAACTCAGGGCTGTCCTTGATTCCCTGTTGTTCCGGAGAGGAGAAACGATCCGCGGGCATGAGTTTCATTACAGCAGCATAGTTGATCAGGGTGAAAAATCACTGGTTAACATTATAGGAAAGGGCATAGATGGAATGGACGGGCTCCGGATAAAAAACACCCTTGGGTCATATTCTCACATCTCACTGAACAGGTACTCCAGGAGGCTTGAAAGGAAAATAAATGAACACTAGGGATCTATGTGGTTGCGGTATGTTATCATCACTGCAACTCTTCTGCGCGAATCAGTAATGATTTCTTCTATGGGCATCCTCAAGCGATATATTCTCCTGCTTCGCCCCTTACCCATGACATACTTAACATCCATTGCAATTATATATCCCATCCTCAAAAGCGTCTTGAGGCTTTCCGAAGCTCTGGATGAACTCATACCAAGGTAAAGGGTGAATTCAGTGAGGCCAACGTCTCTGACCTGTTCCAGCATAGCAAGTATCCTGGACTGATTCTTTGTAAATCCGCCATCCCTGAGCATGGCGAAAACCGTATCGGCACGTTCGGAATCCAACTGAATAAATATTAACATGAAAATATTTAAATGTATTGTTCTGAAACAATCGTTGATGGGTTGATGAAATCGGATATATATCCTGAATGAATGTCTTTACAATGAAATTTGAAAGCCTGCGGGGTTTCAGAGATATATATCCTGAAGATGCAGAGCCCAGGGAGAACATGTTTAACACAGCCAAACGGGTGGCGCACTCCTTTGGGTTTCAGATAATAGATTTTCCAAGTCTTGAACCGCTTGACCTCTACAGAATAAAATCGGGAGACGAACTTGTGAGCCAGACATTCTCCTTTGTGGACAAGGGTGGCAGGGAAGTGACAATGGTTCCGGAGGCAACTCCTTCAGTTGTGAGGATGCTGACTTCAAAGAAGGACCTTCAGAAGCCAGTAAGGTGGTTCAGTCTTCCAAAGATATGGAGATATGAAGAGCCGCAGTCCGGCAGGCTCAGAGAGCACGTTCAGTTCAACGCTGACCTCTTTGGCCCAGACACACCTGATGCTGATGCAGAGTTAATAGGAATGGCCGCCACAATTCTGGATTCACTGGGACTTTCCGGGAACTATGAGATAAGGATGAACCACAGGGGAATGATGGAGAAGATACTGAAGGCAATTCAGGTTCAGGACACTTCAAGTGCGTTTTCTGTGATCGACAGATTCAGAAAGCTGGGAAGGGACGAATTTATTGAAGCACTGGACACCGTTGGTATATCCGGAAAATCAGCGGAAATGATCACGAAACTTGCAGCTACCAGAGTCGAATCTGTATACCTGAAACAGGCGGTTTCAGAAATAGTCCCGTTGACAGAGAGCCTGTCAGCTGATCTGGACAGAATCGTGAAGACCATGGAGATGGTCTCACTCTTCACAGATTCAATGGTTGTGATTGACTTCTCAATAGTGAGAGGCCTTTCTTACTATACAGGCATTGTCTT
>JAVYSG010000017.1:0-14556 GCA_038729325.1 Thermoplasmataceae archaeon
GCCCCGCATTTCCTGGCCACTTGGGTTTCCGATCATGTTATGACTGGCATATGGCCTAAGGTTCGCCGGCAGCTGAAATCAGATATTCCGGATTTATTGGGGTCTCGGTTATGTGAAGACCAGTGGCGACTTCTATGGCCCTTGACAGAGCCACAGGAGTGCCGATTGTGGGAGCTTCTCCAAGTCCCTTTGCCTTAGAAGGAAGCGTTGACTCACTGCTGTGCAGAAGTAGCCTGTAGCGTGGAACCATGTTCGCCTTTACAACACCTGCGTCGGCGATTGATGAGGTGATCATCTGACCTTTGTCATCAAACATCAGCCCCTCGTAAAGTGTCTGCCCTATGCCTTCAGCGCATCCACCTGCATTCTGTCCTGTGGCGCTGTCCAGGTTAAGAACCTTCCCAAGATCATAGTATGAGATGCATTCATCAACCCTGACCCTGCCATACCTGTCAGTGGTAACTGTGATGAGGTTTGCGCCAAGGCTTGTATAGGGTTTGTCATAGTGGAAGTATTCATATGAATCCCATTTTCCTTCCAGAAGCTTTGAAGGGGAATACTTTCCATATTTCTTTTCCACCTGATCCTTAAGCTTGCGGGCAGCTTCCACCAGTGCCGATCCTCCCATCATTGCCGATCTGCTCCCCCAGGCACCAACACCCTCTTTCAACTGGTCTGTGTCTCCCTTCTGCCATTCCACAATCCCAGAATCAACATCAAGCTCGTCAGCAATTATTGACTTTGCAAATAGATCATGACGCTGGCCATGTGCGGTTCCGCCGAGCCACACCTTTATGCTGCCGTTTTCTACGAGAATTCTGGCGGTCTCGCCTGGCATGGTTGCAGGCACAAGAACAAACCAGCCGAACCCACAGTTACCTCTCTTCGCGTGTCCTTTGTAATCCATGGCCTTAACAGCCTGTTCAAGGAATGGTCTGGAAGCTTCAACAGTGAGCCCTGTGGGGCTTTTGAAAGGCTCCCGCGTGGCATTTATCATTCTGACTTCAACAGGATCCATATGGAGTTCATCGGCAAGCTTATCAACCATTCTTTCCATGAAAAATGCAGCCTCAGGTCTGCCGGCGCCTCTGTATGGGCCCTGCGGAACCTTGTTGGTCAGAACAGAGAGTGCATGGATGTGGGCATTCTTTATTTCATAGGGTCCTGTGATCTGCATGGCTATGAATCTTGATGAGAACTCACCTGATCCTCCTGCAAATGCTCCACTGTCAACGATGACATCCCCCTTTATTCCGAGAATTCTGCCATCTCTGTTTGCATAGAGCTTCATCTTGCCCACAACGCCACGCCCGGGCCTGCTGGCAAGTAGATGTTCAGATCGGGTCTCTATCCATTTAACCGGTCTTCTCTCCTTCATGGAAAGCCACGCAGCAACAACATATTCCGGATAGAAGCCACCCTTCAGTCCAAATGCGCCGCCGGTATCTGTCTGAATAACCCGTACTGAATCCGGTGAAAGTTTCATGACCTCACAGAATCCCTGTTTGATGGTATGTACACTCTGTGTGCTTATCCATACAGTCAGTCTCTTCCCGTCGTATGCCGTCACTATGCCTCTGGGCTCAATAGGATCGGTTGCTATACGATGATTGACAAAATGATCCTCTATTACAACAGGGGCACTGATCTCAAACTCATTTCCCAGGTATCTGTCTGCCAGTATGTTTGATTTCATACCCGGGTACATGGGATCAGCAGTGAGCGCTTTCTCCGGATCCACTATGGCAGTGAGGGGTTCGTAGTCAACATCCACCGAATCAAGAAGATCTTCAGCCTCATATGCATTTTCAGAATAAACGGCTGCAACAGGCTGTCCCACATAACCCACATATTCCTTTGCAAGCACAGGATGCTCAAGGTACTCGAAACCTGCACTTGCGCCTTCTCCTACAGAGGCCATCTTCATGTCAATGTCCCTTGAGGTTATTCCACCGGTTATGCTCTTTATTCGTGCCCTGGCATATGGGCTCCTTACAAAGGCCAGATGAAGCATTCCCGGCATGTTTATGTCATCAACGAAGTTTCCCTTTCCAGTGACCATCTTCTCTGACAGATCCATCTGAATCACCTGCCTCTCCTGACTGGAATCTCCTCTTCCGTGTGCTCCCCCTCAATTTCGAGGTTCTTCTGTGCCTCCTCTATGGAATCAACTATGCTCTCATATCCGGTGCAGCGGCATAGATTGCCTGATATAGCCTCCCTTATCTCATCTTCTGTAACTTTCTTTTTCCTGTTAAGGAGCCAGAAGGATGTCAGCACCATTCCTGAGGTGCAGTAGCCGCACTGCAGGCCATGCTTATCAACAAAAGCTTTCTGAACAGGGTGCAGTTTTCCGGGGGTCTTTGAAAGCCCCTCGATGGTTGTGATCTTTTTCCCGTCAGCCTGAACTGCAAATATGGTGCATGACTTCACTGCCCTGCCATCCATTATGACCGTGCAGGCACCGCAGTTGGTGGTGTCACACCCAACGTGTGTTCCCGTAAGTCCGGCTATTTCTCTGATGAAATGAACCAGCAGCATTCTCGGCTCGACTTCCGCCGTCTGCGTCTCTCCATTTACTGTAATCGAAACTTTTCTTTTTTCCATTATTTCACACTCCCCGATCTCCTGAAGGCATTTTCCAGTGCCTCCATGGTTATGCGCCTCAGGATGTTCCTCTTATATTCAACTGACCCATAGCTGTCCGGACTGGGCTGGGAATTTTCGACAACAATGTCAGCAACTTTCCTGATCACAGATTTATCATACTTCTTACCCAGAAGGTAGTCCTCTGCATCCGGAATGTACAGGGCCTTTGGTCCCATGGATGTTATTGCAATGCCCGCTTCAGCGACAGATCCTTTATCGAGCCTCAGCTGAACTGCACTTCCTGCAACTGAAAAATTCCATGTTCCCTTTTCAAACTTCACGTATGATCCACCAGAATTATCCTTCCATACAGGAATTGAGATTTCAGTCAGAACTTCATCATGTTCCAAGGCAGTGGTGAAAGTGTCAATGAAGAAGTCCCTGGCCTTGATGTTCCTGTTCCCGCCCCTGCCTCTGGCCACAAAGGTTGCTTTCAGTGCAAGCATCACAGCAGGCAGATCATTGCTCGGATCACCATGCGATATATTTCCGCCCACAGTCCCCATGTTACGAACAAGAGGATCTGCAAGCCTGCCCAGGGCATCCATGAGAATTGGGTACCTTTTCCTTATGATTTCGGAATATTCCAGATCTGAATCAACTGTCATTGCTCCGATCCTGGTTGCACTGGCGCCTTCATTTATGTATGAAAGCTCCTTTATTCCCGACAGGCTGATAAGGTACGGTATGGCTGTTATCCTGGACTTGAGCAGAGGAATAAGACTCTGGCCCCCAGCCAGTATCTTTGCGTCATCCCCATACTTTTCAAGCAGGTCTATTACCTCATCAACGCCGGTAGGAGCATAATATTCAAAAGCCGGTGGCATCATAGTCCAATTAATGATTTCAAGTATTTAAATAAAATTTTTATGCTGTACAGATTATATTGGTTTAGCCCTTTTTTCAGGCATTTTTTCAGCAGATTGCTCCGCAGGAGGCCCATTTCGCCTCACCCTGATCACCTCAGCCATTATACTCACAGCAATCTCCTGTGGGGAGATGGCGCCGATGTCCAGTCCGATTGGTGTGTGTACTTTAGTGAGGAAATCTTCACTGACTCCAGCCTTCAGCAGTTCCTCAAAGTCACGCTTCACCCTTTTTCTGCTGGCCATGAGCCCTGTGTACGACGCTTCCGCACTGGCCAGATTACGCAGTGTGGGAACGTCTCTGTCTCCCTTCGTAAGTATGACCACATAATCTCCCCTGGATACCTTCAGGTCCTGCAGATTGTAATCAAGATCGCTTATCAGTACGTCAGGCTTGTTGGTCAGTGATGGGGCGTGATCGACAACGGTCACCTGGAAATCACAAAGCTTGCCCAGCCCGACCAGCGAATCTTCTATATCATCCTTTCCACCCTGGCCAATTATTATAAGCCTGTCCCGTGGCCTGTAAGCTTCCAGGAAGACATCTATTGTGCCTCCGCAGAAAGTTTCAACAAAGATTTCATCCGGCAGTTTCCTTGAGACAATTGCCTCGAGCCCTTTCCCTGATTCCTCAAGGTGAATCCTGATTGTTCTTGGTGTTCCGGTGGAAAGAACCTGTTCTGCTGCATCAAGAATTACTGAATCAGGGCAAGCTCCCCCCAGCGTGCCGTATATTATCTCGCCATTATGGATTACTACCTTGAATCCAGGCTTGGCAAGTGAGGACCCCTCGGTTCTCACAACTGTGGCTGTTACAAATTTCATATTGTGTGAAATAAGTCTGTGGATTTCCTCTGCAAATCCTGTGGTCTCCATGGACAGTTATTGTTCGCTTCAGATATTTTCTTTTCGGATTTATTCCAGAATACATCGCGGAATATTTCACGGAAGGTTGAAATCCTACTGCTAAAATAGGAGAATCGCCATATGGAGTTTGTGAAAATATGCGCTGCAGTGCTGGCATCCGGAACTGGCACAAGATTTGGAGAAGACAAGATAGCCGCTCTCATTGCCGGAAAGCAGCTGGTATGCTATCCCGTTGATGATCTGGCAGCTGCCGGGGTAAATGATATCATGCTGATTGTTCGTCCAGACACTGAAGCTGAAAAGCTTGCATGCAAAGAGGGAGTGAAAATTGTCAGAAATACAGATTACCGGGAGGGCATGGCATCTGCGATCAGAACCGCTGTGAGACATGCAGGAAAAGACTGTGACGGGCTGCTTCTCGTCAATGGTGATATGCCGTTCTTCGGCCATTCTGGATTCAGGGATATGATTTCAATATTCATGAAAAACACGAACTGCATCGTATCTGCCACTTTAGCAGGCACCAGAAGGAATCCTGCCATTTTTCCTAAATCAATGATGGACAGTCTTCTGGCTCTCACTGGTGAAGATGGTGGGAGGAAGATTATGGCGCTGTATCCGGAGAATGTCGTGGAATACGCAGTAAGGTCACACATTGCTGTTATGGATATAGATACAAAGGCAGATCTTGACAGGGCAAATTCATTATTCCTCAGAATGGGCCAAATCAAATAAAACTGAACAGGTCATTATATTGATAATGAATATTTCGGCACGCTCACTCAGTTTCCAAACCGGCCATGAATATATATGTGAACAGTCCAGCTTGAATAACGCTCATGCTTTCCCCGTTTATTGATTCCCATGCCTCAATATTATTATATCCAACAGTTCCAATACCGTTCAATTGGCGCAGATAAAGTTACGTGATAATCTTGAAAACCTGTACAAAGTGAAGACGCTTGTCATAATATCATTCATACTGACTTTCCTGCTTGAAAATCATTACATAAAGTTTCTGGCGGATCCTGCACTCTCAACGAAATTCAACACATTTTTCAACAACGGAAGCCTTCTCGGCCTCTATGGCACATTGATAGGGTTGTTGCTCACGGCTTATTCTCTCATTGTTACAATTATCCCTCTTTTTTCCGCGGACAGCCTTCAGAAACCCATTTTCAGCCAGATTAACAGCCTATTTGTCTTCACCATACTTGACGGAATCCTGCTCCTTATAATCTTTTTCGCTGGCGGGCTCATACCGGACAACTCATCCTTTCTCTTTCTCGATTCAGAAATTTTCTTCTTCCTCTGTTTCCTCATAGGGCTAATATTCTGTGTGCTCACGCTTTCGGACCTTTTCAGGATAATAAGGCGTCGTGGTGTAAGGAGATAATATCCCAATATTTCCTATACATAACATTATAATCTATTGATGAAGTTATTTAAATATTATATAAAGGAAATGTAGCTATTAAAATCATCTTCTTAAGGTGTTAGGCATTGCCATTTTGTATATTCCGGTGATGATTGAATCGGTGAATCTATGGTTGACAAGGCATCTATAGTCCTTGAATCAGGGACTGTGGACAAACTGATGGCCGGATCCATTATAGTGTCCGGAGCCGTGGCAAATGGGATGGAGGTCAATGTTTTTGTGACTTTCTGGGCACTGATGGAGATGAGGAAGAATGCCGGTGAGAACACGAAGCTGGGAGTTGAAGGCAAAGGAATGGAGAAACAGCTATTCGGCATAATGAAAGAGAAGAAGGTACCATCATGGAAGGATACTCTGAAGCAGGCCATGGAGGTAGGTGATGTCCACGTTTATGGCTGTGCAATGTTCGCAGACCTGATGGGTATCGGAAAAGAGGACCTTGACCCCATGATTGAGGAAGTCATAGGCGTTTCCCAGTTCGTTGATATGGCTAAGGATTCCAAGATGACCCTGTTTATCTGAAGAGGTGAATAAATATGGCTGATGAAATTAAACCAGACAAGGTTGTGGATGCAAGAGGGAGTTTCTGCCCGGGTCCACTTATGGAAATGATAAAGGCGTACAAGCAGGCCAAGATAGGCGATGTAATATCCGTATATTCCACTGACAGTGGTACAAAGAAGGATGCCGCAGCCTGGATAAGCAAATCCGGTAACCAGCTAATCGGTGTATTTGACAGGAACGGATACTACGAGATAGAGATGAAAAAGGTAAAGTGACGTGGTGAATATGGGCAATGGCAGGACAAACGTTCTAGTGCTAGGTGATGGTGCTGCCGGCATCATCATCTCAAACAAGTTGAGACTTCTCACTGACCGGGAAAGGGTATCAATTTCCATTGTAGGAAACACTCCACTTCACTATTTCAAGCCGGACGGCATTCACATTCCGCTGAACCTGAAGAATTACAGGGACAGCGTCAAGCCCACGGCATTTGTCATCAACCCTGGCATAGATTACATAAGGGATATGGCCACACACATTGATCCTGAGAACAGGAAGGTCACCCTTCTTGGCGGTAAGACCCTGGATTACGACATACTCATAGTTGCGACGGGAAACAGGTTTGCACCTGATGAAATCCCTGGCTACAGTGGAAACGCAAATCACTTTTACGACCTGCCAAGTGCCATTGATCTCAGGGATCAGCTCAGGAAATTCAAGGGTGGAAAAATAGTGATCGGTCAGGCCAGCATACCAATACAGTGCCCGCCTGCACCCTATGAGTTCACATTCCAGCTTGAGGACTATCTCAGGACAAGGGGCATCAGGGACAAGACCGAAATAGATTATGTGTATCCGCTCAACCGGGTTTTCACCATAGCAAATGTGTCGGACGAGGTTCAGAGGCTATTCGATGAGAAGAATATCAATTACCATACCCTGTTCAATGTGGAGAGCATAGATCCGGAGAAAAAGCAGGTAAATTCTCTGGAGGGAGAGACCGTGGACTATGATCTCCTGGTGATGATACCTCCTCACAGGGGACAGCGCTTCTTAACGGAATCGGGGCTTGCAGATGAATCAGGCTACATTGATGTTGACAGGCACAAATTAAACTACAGAGACCATGACGATCTTTTCGCAATCGGAGACGCCACAAATCTTCCAATTTCAAAGGCAGGCGCAACAGCCCACTTTGAATCAGAGTACCTGGCAAACAGGCTTGCCTACGAAACATCGGGGCATGTATATGACGAATCATACAATGGGGAAGTGGCATGCACAACTGTAACCGGAGAAGGTACGGCAATGACCCTCTACTTCTCTTACAACAAGCCTCCAAGGGCATGGTATGAGAGTAAATTTGACTACCTTCTGAAATGGACTTCTGCAGATACGTATTTCACCGCAATGCTAAGGGGGATAATGTGAGATGACAGAAATGGAAATACATGAAAAGGAAGGAGAAAATGAGGTTGAGGCAGTTGACCCCATGGAGAAAATCATAGAGAAGGTTGCTGATAACAGTGACGCGCTTCTCACACTGCTGGACATACTTGAGAAATTGAAAGAGGCCGGAATAATAAAACTGCTGAGCGATATATCACAGTCTTACCTTCCCACTGATGTGGAATTCTTCGGCAAGTTCATCTCATCCAAGGAATTCGCAAACGGCATAATGAAGACAGGGAATGTTTTACTGGCCCTGCTTTTCGCACTTTCCGATGAAAGGACAGCAGATACAATAAAGGCAATACTGTTCAACCTGCCGGACATATCCAAAGACCTGGTCGACACAATTGGGAGCGGCAAAAAGCAGAATTTGATTGGAATGTATTCCAGCATAAAGAATGACCAGGACCTTTTCCTGGGACTCACAGCATCCATGAAGGCTATGTCCAGGATCACAAAAGCCATCAAGAAGCTGGATTACAGCGATCCGGTTGAAAAACTGAGGCATATGAACCAGTGAAATGAATATCTTCCGTTATTCCATATTTATATGAATAAATTTTAATTCATCCCGTATTTCCGCTATTTATGTCAGTGGCAATTTCCGATCAGGAATTGAACGATTACATCATCGCCAGAAGAAGGCATTTTCATGAAAATCCTGAACTGAGTTTTCAGGAATCCGCAACAATAGCATATCTGAAGAAGGAGATTGAAGACCTGGGTCTTACGGTTACTGAAATACCAAAAGGCGGGATTTTCGCGGACCTCACATGCGACAGACCGGGCAACAGCGTCGCAGTCAGGGCTGACATAGACGCCCTTCCAGTGCCTGAGGAGAATAATCTTTCATACGTATCTAAGAACAGGGGTGTAATGCATGCGTGCGGACATGATGCGCACATGGCGATGCTCCTTGGAGTCATGCGGATGGCAGTAGCCCGGAGGAATCAGATCAGTGGAAGGATAAGGTTCATGTTCCAGAGGGCAGAGGAAAGACCACCGGGAGGTGCCGTTTCACTAATATCCGGTGGAGCGCTCAGTGGAATGGATTTCGTAATTGGCCAGCACGTGATGTCCACAATTCCGGCAGGAAAGGTCGCTGTCTTTCCAAGAGAGGCCATGGCAAACGCAGATGAGTTCACCATAAAGATACATGGGAAGGGCGGACATGGATCTGCACCCCATGAGGCGGTTGATGCTCTCACGATTTCTGCACTCTACATCGCTGAGGCACAGACCATTATATCACGCCTGATCGATCCGCAGGAACCTGGCGTTGTAACATTCGGAACCATAAATTCCGGATACAGGTACAACATAATAGCAGCGCACTCTGAAATGACGGGAACAGTTCGAACGTTCTCAGAGGCTGTGAGAAAAACCATCAGGGAAAACCTTGAAAAGCTGCTTTCAAGAATCTGCGAGGCCTATGGGGCTACCTACGAATATGACTATGAGGAGGGATATCCTGCTGTTTTAAACAGTCCGCAGGTGACTGACATAATAGGGAAGGCAGCGGAGGAGATTCTTGGGAAATCAGCCCTTATCCGCCCGAAGCCAAGTATGGGTGGTGAGGACTTTGCCTACTATCTTCAGAAAATTCCGGGAGCATTCTATTTTCTTGGGGTTGGAAATCAGGAAAAAGGTATCAGCAGTCCTCAGCACAGTCCAACATACAACGTGGATGAAGATGCTCTCCTGAATGGGTCAAGAATACTGCTGCGGGCCATTGAGAAACTGACGTCTCTTCAGAAACCGTGAAAAATTATTGTGAAGCAGTTTCCTGCTTCGGCGTAGCCGGGCTGTAAGCTTCCAGCTGAAGGTAAAGGTTCATCTTGTCTCCAAGCATGAGCCCACCGCCTTCAAGCGCCATGTTCCATTTCACGTCAAAATCTGCCCTGTTGATTGTTGCTGAGGCCGTGAGGCCGAATCTGTCGTTTCCATAGGGATCCTTAATCTTTCCACCATATTCTCCCTTGAAGACAACTTCTTTGGTTGTGGCCTTTATCCTGAGATCTCCGGTAATCTTCACTTCATCAGCAGATCCGGTAACTTTCTTCACAGTATATTCAACAGTTGGGTATTTGTCCATTGCAAGAATTTCATCGGACCTGAGATGGTTGTCCCTGTCTGCGGTTCCTGTATCAATGCTGGAAACCTTAATTGTGAAATGGGCCTTAAGGCTTGAAAAATCGTCAGGGTCTCCTGAGATTTCGCCGTCGAACTCCTTGAATTTTCCCCTCACCGTTGATATCATCATGTGCCTTATGCTGAACTCGATGCTTGAATGGACTCTGTCCACAAGCCATGTTTTATCTACCATAGTTTTTCACCTAACTTAACATTTGTAACTTACTTACAATTGTAATCTCAGTATAGCAGTTACATTTAAATAATCTCTGTAACTCACTCTAAACAAGATGGCATACAGTAAATCAGATGAAACAGTTGAAATAACTTCCCCAAAGAAAGATAGTTGCCCGATTGTTGAAGCAATAAAGGAGATCGGGGGCGAATGGCGGCTCATAGTCATACGCTACCTGAATGACGGCCCAATGGGTTTCAACGATCTACTGAAAAGCATCGAGGGGCTGAACTCAAAGACACTTTCTTCCACACTCAAGTACCTGGAATCTCATGGAATTGTCAGCAGGGAGGTGGAAAGCACCAGACCTTTCAGGGTCCGTTACGATCTCACAGAGAAAGGCAAGTCTCTCAAATACTCCCTGGAGGACCTCAAGCGGTGGGGTCAGCAGTGGGTAACGAAGAAATGGTGACCTCACTCGGGCTAACCGATGCCATGAATTGCGAAAGTTAACAATGCAGTTGCCGATCCACGTTCACGAGAGCAAGCGGACGTTCAGTATCAGTTGCCCTGCAGGCACTGCTTTTCATGACCCTTGGCAATTTCAATGATTCTGCTTATTCCCCGCTTGCGCCATTCATAAAGTCTGATTTTTTACTTTCTTCTGCCCAGCTCGGGCTGATTACGAGTTTCATCTTCATAGGTTCCCTGACAATGTCATCAATGACAGGCTATTTTGTGGACCGCCTTGGAAGAAACACTGCACTGAAGATAGCTTTCGGTATGATGGCTCTTGGATCACTTGTCGCAGGTTCTGCACACAGCTATCCTGAAATTGTATCTGGTTTCTTCATCATTGGATTCGGCTATGGAATAGTAACCCCATCTACAAACAGCTCTGTGATGGCAGCTTATTTCCCCCATCATGCACGTTCCATGGGAATAAAACAGTCTGGAGTCCCACTTGGGGCGGCACTGGCAGCCCTTGCCCTTCCACTGGTGGCACTGCATTTCTCTCTCCGTGATGCACTCATACTGCTTGCTCTGATTTCCGGAGGTCTGGCAATAGGCATAGCCCGTGACGTGAGGCCCGATGGTAGCAAAAACACTGGGAAGGGGTATGTGCGGGAATTTTTCTCAACCTGGCGCAACAGGCTGCTTCTAATGGTTAGCCTGCCGGTTGCCTTCCTGTCCTGGGGTCAGCAGTCCCTGCTTACGTACTTCGTAGTATACATGAGGTTCAGGGGTTTTCCAATCATTGGCTCGGAGGTTCTTCTGGCGGTTCTTCTGGCAGGTTCCGTTGCAGGGCGGCTCTTCTGGGTGAATCTTTCCGAAAGAATGTTCAGCCGGAACAGGTCGAGAATGATTGCACTGATAATGTTAATAGCAGGGCTGCTGTTCCTGGGCTTCTCAGCGGCCGCCGGGAATATTCTGGAATCGGGTGTTATGGCATTTGTCCTTGGCATGAGCGCCATAGGATGGAACAGCACATATGTCACACTCATATCCGAAATTGCCCCCAGGGATCGCATCGGTCTTTTCAGTGGCGTGAGCCTCATGATGATAAGCATGGGGACAATACTCGGTACGCCACTTTCCGGAACTGTTGTGGATATCATCTCATACGTTGCAATGTGGAGGCTCATAGGGGTTTTCCTGCTTCTGATGTCACTTACCGTTGCCATAATGCAGAGACGTCTGGCCAGTCACCTGTCTGGAGCCAGTGATCCTTAAACCATGAAATCTAAAATTCCCCTGTTATCATGGTTCACTGCAGTCAGGTGTTTTTAATTGTCCAGATGCCGGGGGTTTTCTTCTTCACGATACATTTTGCATGGAATACGACATAATATTCTTCATCATGGTGTGGATTGGAATTCATGTGTCAAGATTGCGCTGAAGAGGACTGTCAGTGCCAGGGTTGCTACTACTTCAGGCATAATCAGGCATGCCCACAGTGCGGACATACCATTTATCTGGACTGTTGCCAGGGCTTTTAGCCCAATAAGAGCCAGAATTCGCAACAATAATACGGTTATGGTGCTTTATCATAAATTTTGTGCCAGAACTGTGGATAAGTTTTCACAAATGCACCGGAATACGGATAATAACTGACAGAATATCGGATTTTGAGCACAAAACGATACAGTTTTATATGATGGGGTCAATTAGGAAAACATAAGCGGCTAGATTGTGAAACTGCCATGATTCAGCATGCAGCGGATAAAATGATTTCTTCCCGCTTCTACAAGATATAGCCTGAAGGGAGCAAAAAAATAATGATGAGACGAAGAAACAGATTACAGAAGAATGCAGTAGGTCTGTTTCAGGGAGTGTTCCAGTCTCTTGGGCAGGTTGCACCTGCAGCAGATATTGCCATTCTGCTCGTGGCATCCTTTTCAATTGCCGGCCCTGACACAGTACTGTCTGTAATATTTGGGTGGCTCATATATGCACTCTGGATGATAACACCATACCAGTTCAGCAAGTATAAGTCCAACGCCGGAAGCTACTATGCTTATGCCTCATCAGCAACTGACAGGGGCAGGCTTGGGCCAATTACGGCCTTCAGTTTCATGTATTACGACATAACGGGGGCGGCGTTCGGGATTCTCGGGTTATCCAGCTTCATATTCCTCATATCCCCGGCAATCAGCAGCATCCCGTATATATGGATCATATTTGCTGCCGCATTCACAGGGTACATAATCGCTGTAACATATTTCGGCATAAAACCATCCCTGGGATACAATGCAATAGCCGGGCTGGCAGAGGTCATGTTCCTGCTGATTGGCGCAATAATCATCATAATCAGGGTCGGCCCGGGAAACTCGGTTCTGCCTTTCACCATTTCCAAAACAACCGGCATAGGATTTTCTGCCATAATGTTTGGTGCAGTCTTCTCAATTCTTGATTTCACAGGGAGCGGGGTCGTCACAACGGTCTCCGAGGAAATTAAAGAACCCAAGAGGAACATAGGAAAGTCCATCATATTTGCCATGGTTCTCACTGCAATATCAATAATACCTGCAACCTACGCCCTCACAGTGGGATGGGGGGTCAACCACATAACAAGTTTTGCCACAACCAGCGATGCCGGCCTCATAGTGTTCAGCAGGTATCTTGGACCAGTCGGGCTGGTTCTTCTCATTATCTTCACCGTGAACAGCTATCTGACAAACGGTGTGTCAAAGGCAACCGCCGTAAGCAGGTGGTGGTATTCAGCTGCACGGGATGGCGTGGTTTTTCCAAGAAAGCTGAGCAGGATCCATCCTAAATACAAATCCCCTGCCAATGCAATCATGGCCTGGGCTCTGGGGTCATTTGCCCTTGATGTCATCATGGGTGTCATCTACGGACCGGAAAATGCGGCATTCATCCTGGAGGCCGGCACTGGCATCTCAATCATCCTTGTTCATATACTGGCAAACACGTCTCTTACATTCTTCACCAGGAGAATCGGTGAGTTCAGGCTCCTGACCCATGGTATTGCCCCGGCCGCAGCCACCGCCATAGGACTTGTGGTCATATACTTCTCTATGAGCGATGTTGTGGGCAAATGGCTATCCAGGCCTTCTCCAATAAATGATGCTTATTTTGCGTCGCTCATAGCAACCATGCTGTGGGTGATCCTGGGAGGACTGGCTGTTACCATGTATTATTCCAGACACAGGCCTAATACGCTGGTGAGAGCTGGAGAATACGATGTGGAGGGTGTGAGCTACACAGGTTTCAAGGAAAACCAGTGATCTGTTACCTGGAGCCCAGCTTTTTTCCTACCAGTGACCACACCATATCAGCAATGCCTGCAGCGGCAGGAACCACTGGCGTGAAGTTAAGGAATCCATGAATCATCCCCATTGCTCTTATGCCTGTTACGGGGATTCCAGCGGATCCAAGTCTGGAGACATAGGTCTCACCCTGGTCCCGCAGTGGATCATGCTCCCCTGTTACGATTATGGCTTCAGGCAACCCCGATAAATCATGATGCAGAATTGGAGAGAAATATGGATTCAGTGCATCTTCCCGATTCTCGAGATACATTTCTCCAAACCAGTCAATCTGATCCTTCGTGAGGAAAAAGCCACTGGAAAACTCTCGGAGTGATTCGGAAAAGAAGTCAGGTCCAAGTGCAGGATAAAAAAGCACCTGAAGTCTGGGCTTTTCCATGCCACGATCCCTGATCATGTGACTTACGGCAGCGGAAATGTTTCCTCCAGCACTGTCTCCTGCCAATGCAATCCTGTCCGGATCAATGTCAAGCTTCGTGGAATTTTTCCTGGCCCATTCGTAAGCGGTGAAGGCATCATCAACTGCGGAGGGAAATTTGTGTTCGGGAGCCAGTCTGTAGTCCACTGAAATGACCTTTGAGCCAGATTCCATGGCTGCCCTGCGGCATACTGCGTCATGGCTTTCCAGGTTTCCAAAAACAAATCCCCCACCATGGAAGTACAGTATGAGGGACGTGCTGT